>JAHDCM010000061.1 GCA_020629895.1 Bacteroidota bacterium | reverse complement strand
CGGGTGTGAGATAACTACAAGCGGATAGCCCGACCCCATTTTTTCAATCAACCTGACAGGTTTCGATTGAAAAATGGGGACACGCCCCATATCAAAAAAATATCAAGTACTTGAGCCTACTTACTTCGTCTTTTTTGTTTTCTTCGTTGTTTTCTTCGACTCTTTCGCCTCTTGATTCATAGGCGTTAGCCCATTTTTTTCTAGTAATTCTTTTGCTAAATTTAGATAATTAATAGCTCCCTTCGATTGTATGTCATACATAATGACCGACTTTCCAAAGCTAGGGGCTTCACCTAAGCGGGTGTTTCGATGAATAATGGTATTGAAAACAAGGGTGCGGAAATGGCGTTTTACTTCGTTGATAACTTGATTGGACAAACGAAGACGAGAATCGTACATCGTGAGTAGGATACCTTCTATTTCTAGTTTTTTGTTAAGGTTATTTTGGACGAGTTTAATGGTTTGAATGAGTTTACCCAAGCCTTCCAATGCAAAATACTCACATTGCACAGGAATAATCACCGAGTCGGCAGCCGTAAGGGCATTGACAGTGGTAATACCTAGCGAGGGAGAACAGTCAATGATAATGAAATCGTATTTTTTCTTTGCCTTTTGGAGGGTTTTGCGCATCAACTTTTCGCGATTGGTCTTGTTGACCAATTCAACCTCTGCCCCTACCAAATTGACATGTGAAGGAACTAAGAAAAGGTTAGGTGAATCAACTTTGAGAGTTGCATCTTCGAGACTTGATTTACCAATAAGGCATTCATAGATGCTCGTTTCTACCGTGCGCGGTTCGATGCCAAGACCTGAACTCGCATTTGCTTGAGGGTCTGCATCAACTAGTAATACCTTGTAATCTAAGACAGCAAGACTGGCGGCTAGGTTGATGGAAGTGGTTGTTTTACCAACTCCTCCCTTTTGATTAGCAATTGCTATAATTTTTCCCATAGTTGACTGTTCTCTATTTAATATCCTACAAAATTAATCCTTTCCTTGTTAATTACAGAATTAATAAGGAAAGGATTCTTGTAAAAGAACTTTGTGTGACAAATCAAGGCTTTATCAAAAAGGGAGTTATAGGGTAATACTTTCTCCAATTTCGGGGAGTAATAAGTTTGTATTTTTGGCTGCAAATGCTTGGCTTGCTTGTTCTTTATCAATCACAATAAAGCCAAAGGTATCGTAGTGAATTCCAATAATTTTATTGCATTCGATGAATTGAGCGGCTACAACTGCTTCTTCTATTCCCATAGTAAAGTTATCACCAATTGGCAAAAAAGCAAAGTCGAGTTTAGTAAACATCGGAATGAGCTTCATATCCATTGTAAGGGCAGTATCACCTGCGAAGTAAAAATTACCTTCGGGAGTTTCAAAAACAAAGCCTACTGGATTGCCAGCATAAGTGCCGTCAGGAAAGCTGCTCGAATGAATAGCATTGACACATTTTACCTTTCCAAAATCAAATTTCCAACTTCCTCCTTGTGCTAGTGGATGTGTTTTAGAATAATTGTGTTGCTTATTGTACCATTGATAAATTTCAAAATTACTGACAATGGTTGCATCATTTTGTTGGGCGATACTCAAGGCATCATAGATATGATCATTGTGTCCGTGTGAAAGAAAGATATAGTCGGCTTTGATCGTACTAATATCAATATGGCTGGCCTTTTCATTAGGAGTAATGAAGGGATCAAACAAAATATTGGTACTACCTATTTCAATATGACAACAGGCATGTCCATAAAAAGTGATTTTCATCTGTTGGAGTTTTGGCTTAATTATGTGTGTATAGTTATTTGACAATCAATAGTTTGGCTTGTTGTGTTTCTTGCTTACCTTTCAGTTCAACAAAATACATACCTGCCGCTAAATCTTGGGTATTGAGAAAGTAAGTTCCCTGATTTTGAGCAGCAGTAAAGGTATTAGAAACAATTAGTCGCCCGAGTTTATCGTACACATTGAGTTGGTAAGAAGCCGTAGAGGCCGCATCTATTTGATAGTCAATTTGTGTAAACTGGGTAGCAGGGTTGGGGAATAAACGTAGTGTGGGCGTATTTTCTACAAACTCCTCAATGCCTACTGCAAAGCTACTTGAAATGTTGATATTATCCAGAAATAAATTATTGCCTTGTCCCCTTACTTGTACAAATTTGATAGTCGCATTTCGGGCAGCATTGTAGTCTGATAAATCGACCGTTACCGATTTCCAGTCAGTAGCTTCTGGAACAAAAGGAGTTTCTTGGGCATCTGCGGTGGCTAAAAAGTAACCTGTTTTAAAATAAACAGTGTCCCATCTTTCTCGGCAATCAGCACTAAACATGACCATCAGTTCATCACCAATTTCGGCACTGTCTAGTTGGCAATAGGCATAGTCGAAGGTAAGTTGTGGAGCTTCTATGGCACTAAGGTCTAATTCTCGAAGAATCATCTCATCGTCGTTATAAAGACCTGGATAATCAAGATTGTTGATATACATACAAGTATTACCGTTCCCATTAGCACTTGCACCCTCAAAATTCTCAAATACAGCTCGTTTTCCATTTTCCCACTCAGTAGGCGGGAAGGTACCACTTTCAAAATCTTCGTCAATACCATTTTTAAAACCACCACTTATAATAGGAAAACGATAAACGAGGCTATTATTAGATGGGTCTTGATCTTCCACTACATTGGGAGAATTGAGGCTGATAATGAGTTCGTACATTGGGCCATCATTGGTAACAATTACGGGGCTTTCTCCAATAGGAACACTTATTGGTGGGAGCGTAACGAGTTCTGATTTTAAGCTTTCAAGTCCATCGCCCTCACCCTTGTATGACCAAACATACTGTTGCCCCGTTCCAGTACTTCCAATAGTGTAGTTTAGGTTGACAAAAAATAGAGGCTCTCGTCCTCGATTTTGTAATTGAATGACAGGAGAAAAACTAGAACAGTTACGATCTTCTTTGGTAGGGAATGTCACATCTACAATAGCGGCATCTATATCTTGTAAAATGGAGTTACAAGCGATACTATTATTGGCAACAGAGCTATGGTAGCCATTACCTTCAATGATAGACCGCATGCGTGTCTTTTGTCCGTGTGTAAACATACTAGTACAAGCATCATCGGTGTAGTCCATAAAATTTTCAACCATATCTGGTAAGTCACCTGTTTGACCAGAACCGCAGCTATTGCGATTTTTGTTACAAGTGTAATTACTGCCATCAATCTTAGGTGTGTCGCTAATACCATCATCAGCATTACAATTGCTATTGTCATCACCAGAACCCCAGGGATGGCGAAGACCTAACCAGTGTCCAATTTCATGAACGGAAGTGGCTCCTCCATTATAAGGACTTCGCGCACTGCCCATTGTACCAAATGCCCGATGAATGACTACAAAACCATCTACGGCAGAATTGGGGGCAGTGCCTGGTAAATAAGCATATCCCAATACACCATCAGACATATCATTAACCACCCAGATGTTCAAATATTCATCAGAGGGCCAACCACTTCTTCCTCCTTTATTACTATACTTCATTAATTCACAGTCTTGCCCCACTATATCTCTAGTCCCACAAATATCAAAAGTACGCGTGTCGGTACGCGTGCGTGTAATCCCATCGGTAGGATTCCCATTGGGATCGACTTGAGCCAAACAAAACTCAATTTCTACATCTGCCGCCAAATCTTCGAAAACACTTCGAATATTCTGCGCATTTTCATTTTGTTTTCGAAAGGCCAAATTGAGTGCTTCAATTTGTGAGTAGATTTGTTCGTCACTCACATTAGAGTTGGTCGCTCCTTCATACCAAACAATATGTACTACCGTAGGAATAGTAATCACACTACTTGATTTGTTAATCTGTGTTTGGGCATTAGCTTCATAAGCTGCAACTTGAGCTTCTACCTTTTCCACCTGTGTTCGCACATGCGGATAGGTTTCTAAACTATATTGCACCATATCACTTGTTGCACAACGGCGTTGTTGTGATTGAGCAAAAACTTGACTAATAACTAGACTAAGGCAAAATCCTAAAAAAAAGTGTTTCATAAAGCGATCGTATGAACTAAAGAGATGAGGTTGTGTGAAGACGTAATTTATCGAACAATAAGCAATTTTTGTTGTAATTGATCGGCTCCTACTTGTATAAAATACATGCCAATAGGAAAGTCAGAGGTCGCAATCAAATACGAGTTATGACCTACTTGTGTATTAATTGCTTGTTGATAAACAACACGTCCTGTTGTATCATAAACTTTTAATGTGGTTGATTGTTTAATCGTTGCATCAAAGCTAATATTTGTTTGTGTACTTGTTGGGTTTGGATATACAGCTATATTAGACGAAAAAGGAGTAGGACTGGCTTGGCCAACAACAAAAGATGGGTGGAAAAAGATATTGTCTAAATATAGGTTGTTTCCTGCCCCTCGTTTTTGAATAAAACGAATTAAGGTGTTTCTTCCATAAGAATAAGGAGATAAGTCTATACTTACTTCCTGCCAATCCGCTTCGCTTGGAATAAATGCCTCATCTGGAACAGGGTCAGTAGTCGCAAGTTCACTTCCTACTCGATGAAAGAGGGTATCCCAAGTTGTTTCACAATCGGCAGTAATCAAGATCAAGAGCGAATCAGCAGCAGCGGCTTCATCTCTTTGAGCATAAGCGTATTCGAAGGTAAAAATCGTATTTTCCGAACTAGATAAATCCATTTCTCTTAGCGTAATCATATCTTCATTACCTAATCCATCATACTCGTAATTATTGATGTATAAAGAGGCATTTCCATCTCCATGAGAAGCTCCTTCGTTTTTCTCAAACTTTTCCCGTTCATTTTGTACCCAAAACAAAGGCGGGAAGAGTGGCCCCTCAAAATCTTCATAAACCACCTTTTTAAATCCTGTTTTTTGAATCGGAAATTCATTGTAAAAGGTATCTGAGACCTCTTCTGTTGTAGGATTGGTAAAGGTAGTTACCAATTCATATACAGCACCATTGGTAGCTGTTTTAACTTGCTTCGCATCAGCAGTTACATACAATCGAGGCAAAGCAATTTCTTCTCTTTTTAATGGCTCAATACCTATTTCACTTTCCCAGTCATAAGTCCATACCTGATCAGAACCAGTCAATCCATAAGTAAGTTTTAGTGTGTTGAGAGGTGCTGTGCCAAAATTAGTGACTTCAATAACAGGGTCAATAATCGAACAATTACCAGGCTCATCAGGTGGAGATATGATATTGGATAGCGTAGGGCCAAAGCTAGGACGTTCATTTGTACAGGCTTGAACATTTTCGACAACACTAGCTCGATAACCATTACCCGTTAGGTTTCTACGCATTCGAGCAGTCTGTTCGTTGGTAAATATATTTTGACAAGCGTCAGGAGAATAGTCCATATAGTTTTCGACCATATCTGGCAAATCGTCATCTTGACTAGAATAACAAGAGTTGCGAGTCATACTACAAGCATAATTTTCTCGTCTAGTATGTGGGGTATCAGCCAAACCATCATCCAATTCACAAGAGCCATTAGGGTCATCTGCATTAGAGGGACCCCAGGGATGATTTAAGCCTAACCAGTGTCCAATTTCATGAACCGAAGACATTCCACCATTATAAGGAAAAACAGCCGTTCCTAATGTTCCAAACGCACGATGTACTACCACAAAACCATCTACGGCACGATTAATAGCATTGCCAGGTAAATAGGCATAACCTAACACTCCTTTGTCAATATCATTAACCACCCATATATTCAGGTATTTACGGGTATCCCAACCATCTTTCCCTCCTCTATTATCAAATTTCATCAGCTCACAATCTTGAGGATAAAAAACATCATCATCTGGATCACATATCAGAAACTGCTCAATGTCTGTTTGGGTACGTGTAATTCCTAAAGTAGGATTACCATCAGGATCAACACTTGCTAAACAAAACTCAATTTCTGGATCAGCGGCTACGTCCTTAAATATTTCCCTTGTTTCTACGGTATCAGGAAAGTTGCGACGATAAACCTGATTCAATACATCTATCTGGGAATAAATTTGCTCATCAGAAATATTCGATTCAGGAACAGATGCTGACCAAACAACATGTACCACAACGGGAATCGTTAATATTTCACCCGATTTGGTGTCAAAACCATGCTCCTTCATAGCTGCATACATCTGTTGCACTTTTTCATGTTCTGCTTTTACATGCGGAAAATGTGTTTGCGCATACTGCATCAATTTATCAGTTCCACAACGGTTTACTGCTGGTGCAGTAGCATCTTGAGCAACAGCAAAAGCAAGAAAATATAAAGACAATGCAAAGGAAAGTATGAGTCTTTTCATGATGGCTTATAATAAAGTAAAAGTGAATGGGATGTGTAAATAAAAAAAACATTCACCAAAAATACTAAATCATACTTGCTAAAGAAAATCTGATACTACTTATTGTCCAAATAGGGACAAGCCAAAAGAATAAAGTACAAAAAAGCCATGTATTAGTTGGCTTAATACATGGCTTCTTTCTTTCCGTTTTAATCAATATCAGGAAATTAAGCAATCAGTTTATATCCTTTTCCATGCACATTCATAATCTCTACTTGCTCATCTTGTTTAAGATACTTTCGCAGTTTAGTGATAAACACATCCATACTACGCCCTGTAAAATAGGTGTCTTCGCCCCATATTGTTTTTAGGGCATAATTGCGCGATAAAACTTCATTTTTATGTTGGCATAATAACTTCAATAAAGAAGACTCCTTCGTGGTAAGTTTCGTTGTATGTTCCCCCAAAGTCAATAACTGCTGTACATGGTTAAATATATATTGACCAATTGAGTATTCATCCGTGTTGGCATCTTGCTGCACCTGTTTTTGATGATTAAACCGTCGCATAATAGCATCAATTCGCAACTGAAGCTCTTCCATACTAAAAGGCTTCGTGATATAGTCATCCGCACCGATCTTAAATCCTTCGAGTCGATCTTCTTTCAGTGCCTTCGCTGTCAAAAAAATAATCGGCACATCTTTGTTTATTGCTCGAATCTTTTTAGCCAATGAAAAGCCATCCATAATTGGTAACATCACATCCAAAATGCACATATCAAAATGGTCTTTATTAAAGGCATCAAATCCTTCTTCTCCATCTTTACAAAGCTGCGTACTAAATCCTTTTAGGTTCAAATACTCTTGCAAAATATCTCCTAAATTAGGATCATCTTCTACAAGCAATAAATTTGTCTTATCCATGGTCTATATTGTTTTATTTTTGATCAATAACTTTGGGCGTGTCCCCATTTTTGTTGAAAAAGAAGTTCCCGCCAGCGTCTCGCTGGTGGCTTCCTTTTCAACAAAAATGGGGTCGGGCTATCCGTTTGTAGTTGCCTCATAGCTGCTAGTTCAGCATAGCCCTAGCGGTGTCTTCCGCTGTCAGCCCCGCTAGTCCTTGCTTCACAAAAGCAGCTATTTCGTCAAGCTATCACTACTATCCCTCACGCAGTAACCCTGCCACATGCGACAATTTTTCGCACCTTGCACCATTACGCTTTCATTGCTATCGGCAACGAAAACTCAAAAGTACTCCCCTTATTGGGTTTGCTCACCGCACTCACTGTGCCTCCATGTGCCTCCACCATCAATTTGACATAACTCAAGCCCAAACCAAAGCCCTTTACATCGTGAATATTACCCGTAGAAACGCGGTAAAACTTATCAAAAACACGTTTGAGTGCCTCCTTATTCATTCCAATGCCCCTATCTTGAATGGCAATGGTAATCATCTCTTCCGTAGAACGGCTATATATGGTAATCTCTGGAATTTCTTTCGAATATTTAACCGCATTATCCAACAAGTTAGAAATAATATTCAATAAATGTAAAGCATCACCCTCTACAATCGTTTGACTGGCATGTAAATAACTTTTTAACTCTCCTTCTTGTTTGTCTATTTGCAATTTAGTTTTTTGAATAGCTTTTTCGATCAGTTGATGCATGTCTACCTGATCCATTTTTAATTTCAGACTTCCTTTTTCCAAGCGAGCAAACTGCAAGACCTTTTCGACATGATTTTGAAGACGTGCATTTTCATCTTGAATAATATGTGCATAACGATTCAGGCTTTTTTCAGTTTTGGGTAGCCCTTGATCTGTTAGCATCTCACATACCAATTTTATAGTTGAAATGGGTGTTTTCAATTCATGGGTCATATTATTGATGAAATCCGTTTTCATATCCGACAGTTTCTTTTGTCGAATGACAGTACGTAAAGTATAAGAAAAAGTAAGGAGAATAATCAAATTGAAAAATACAGAAGAGCCTAGCATTAAACCAGATGCTCCCAATACATAGCGTTTGCGTTGTGGGAAATAAAGCAATAATTCACCTGGTGGCGAATTAATCTCGTCTTGGTAAATATTTTTGCGATAATTTGTTGTTAATAGATCATTA
Source organism: Bacteroidota bacterium (assembly GCA_020629895.1). Lineage (GTDB taxonomy): Bacteria > Bacteroidota > Bacteroidia > Chitinophagales > UBA2359 > JAHDHP01. The sequence continues at coordinate 3,161 of JAHDCM010000061.1, read as the reverse complement.
CTTATATCTGCCGTATTCGAATACAGTACACAATCATAATCCGAGCGCAAACAATATTGGTAATTCAAATCCAAGCCTGCATCTTGTAAAGTGTGTCTCAACGTAGTATCTAACACTTCATGACTAATACGTTGGTCTACTGGTACTTCACTCAAAGTCATTTCAAAAGCAAGGCGACTAAAAAAGTCGGCTTGGCGATACATTTGTTGACGCATGCGTTGGCGTTGTACTTCTTCCATTTCTGCCAAAGAGGCAAAGGCTATTTGATCAACCATTTGTTCTATAATGCGCATGTCTTCTAGTAAGATAGAAGGCGAATTTGGGTAGTTCCCATTTTTATGGGGAGCTTGACCATTACGTGGAGTATGGCGCGGGTCATTATTGGCTTGCGCAATATGTTTTATTCTACGATAACTAATGGTAATATCTTGTCTAGGGTCATACTGCCCCAATTGTTTAAGAACATCTTCTTGGCTTTTTACTTCCTGCCCATTAATTCCTGTAATTAAATCTCCTGGTCGTAAACCTGCCTGATCCGCTGGGCCATTGGCAAGTACTTCTTCAATCGGAATCCCATTACCATCTGCCGAATGTCCTAGCAAAATACCTAAGAATGCTTTATTGTCAATAATGCTATCATTAGTAGGCAAAGAATAACCCGGATTATTGGGACGATGTTTGGTTGCTGGTTCAAAGTTTTGACTCGTTACATCATATACCTGACAGTCCATATCGAAGGTATATAAAGTTGTTGTAACCGTTGAGGGTTGAGTCGTTTGCTTTGAGTTAGTAGACGTATTAGGAGAGGTAGGTATATTTTTATTTTGTGTTGCCGAAAAGTAGAAGTTGCCACGTAAAAATCTAGCACCTTCAATTTTTTTCAATTTCTCATCTACCTTTTGTAGGGCGTGTTGTACTTGATGGTCAAATTCAGCTTCACGGGTAGCAATAGAGTCTTTGATCCAATTGTATTGGAGAAAGACCAAACCTAGCATGGCGGTTGCCATCAGTCCTACTACTATCCAAATGTGTTGCTTCTTCATAATAAAAAAAATACTTCGAATTTTGAACGCCCTTACTCACGCTTTGTAGTAAACAAGCAAAACAGGGAACGTCTTATGATTAGTAAATTAACAAATAACAAACCACAAAGATGTAGCCCTTAACAGATTTTAACGCAGATTAACGCCTCCTTAACATCATTTATCAAATGACTGCTTTAACTTTGTGGAACATTTAGAGGCTGTCTTGATTTTAGAATTGGAGCTGGAAAAGCCAGATTTTTTGACCTAATGAAGGCTTTTTTGAGACGCGTAGCAGAGCTACGGGGCGAAAAAAAGACATAATTAGGGTGAAAAAGATGCTTTTTCTAAGCCTGATTCTAAAATCAAGACAGCCTCTTAGAGGAAAGTTATCTGCATGATACGTTCAACAATACTAATTCACCTTTTATTCATCACTAAATATCATACAATCCTATGAAAAAGATGAAATTATTTGCCCTAGCTCTATTCGCTTGTTTGTTAGGTGCTACATTTATCGTTCAGGCACAACAGCAAGCACAGATTAAAATTAGAAAGAATGTTGATGGTAAGATTACCGAAATTGACTCTACTATTAATTTAAATGAACTCCAAGATGTAAATATTGAAGAATTATTAGAAACTATCAAGAAGGAACATAACATCGAGGAAGGCGGAGAAAATGTAGATGTCGAAAAGCGAATTATCATTAAAAAAATGGAATCGGATGAATTACCCGAAGGTACTGACTTGAATGAGATGATTGAGCAAGTATTAAAAGAGAAAGGAATAGAGGGAAATGATCGAAAAATGATGTTTTTTGATTTGGATAAAAATGCATTGAAAGATGGAGATTGGAAAGTCCTTGAATTTAATGGAGATGGAAGTTGGAGAGATTGTAATGAGGGTAATATTAATAATTTTATGCTCCGTAAAGATGGTGAACACTTCGCTTGGACGGACAATGACAAAGGCTATTTAGGAGTGGAATTAATCAGTGAAGACGAAACAACAGATAAAGGAGTGAAAATAATGCGGGTTGTAGATGAGTCAGCCGCTAGTGAGGCAGGTTTAGAAGATGGTGATTTTATCACATCTATTAATGGAAATGCTGTCAATAGTATTAAGGAGTTGCTTGATGTGATGAAAGCGTATAAAAAAGGAGAGGAAGTGACCATTGAATATATGCGTGGTGCTGAAGTAAAGCGTACTACGGCCACCTTGCAAGGAAACAAGATATGGACATGGAAAGATATTCAGAATCTTAGATCTCCTTGTAATACTGGTGGAAATAGTCAAAAAATGTGGATATGGGAAGACGAATCTTACACACAGTTGGGAGTGTACACCGATAATACCTATGAACTTGGAGGAAATGGTGGTGTATTAATTTCTAAAATTGTAGAGGGTTCTGGTGCTAATAAAGCAGGCTTACTAAAAGGAGACATCATTTTGAAGGTTGATGAAGTCGCTATTAATGAAAACCAAGCTCTTACCGATAATATTCGTGCTAGAAAAGTAAATGATAAGGTAACAATCACCTACAAACGTAATGGTGAAATCAAAACAGTAGATGTTATTTTGCAAGAGGCAACTCGAAAACTGAGAAATTGGAATGTAGAGGATTTTAAAGAACTCAAACTAATAGGTGATCCAGCGATGGAGTTTTTTAAAAATGGAGATGTACAGATTTTTGCAGATAGTATGCGTATCAAAACGTTTGAAGATTTGGATATAGATGTAGAAAAGTTGCTAGATCAGTCTATGAAAAGCGAAGAGATTGAAAAAATACAGGAAGGTGTAGAAAATAACAAGACTTTCAAGGTAGAAAAGAAAATACGCAGCGGAAAAAAAGGAAACCTAAATGTACAAGCACTTACTTTTTATCCGAATCCTAATGATGGACGTTTCAATATTGACTTTAATGTAGAGGAGGTTATGAATACGACTGTACGCGTGATGGATATTGCGGGACAAATTATCTGGGAAGATCAATTGGGAGATTTTTCAGGACAGTATAATAAAACAGTAGATATTAGTGATGAAGTAGGTAATGGTATGTATTTATTACAGATTCAAAGAGGAGAACAGGTATTGACTAAGAAAGTTGCTATCCAATCAAATAAATAATTACTCATT
>JAHDCM010000060.1:7496-11588 GCA_020629895.1 Bacteroidota bacterium | reverse complement strand
ACACCTACCAAAAGGGCAAGCACAAGGTATTGCCCCTACGATTTTTTTCCTATCTTTACAATTTACTGACACCTTCGCAGATACATTGCCACGACAAACCCTGCTATGAACCAACTACAAGCCGGCTACCTACTCGACGGGGTACGTACAGCCTTGTACAACGATAGAACCCTAAACATCCTTCATCAACTGTCGCACTTTGAGTTGTACAGTGATACAGGTTTATTGGATTATCCAGCAGAGATAGACCCTATTTTGGCGGTAGCACACAACCTCCTTATTCGTGGCTTACCCACTCGCCCTTCTTTATATATCGAAACCACTTTTGAAACCACTTTTGACCTCCTTTACCGAACAGTAACCGAAGAAGGACACTTGCATTTTGCTTTACACAATGCGGTAGGATATGCAGATCGTTTGGAGGGAGCCTTGCATATTATTGACCCGCGCATGACGAGTAAGCAGCAACTGCATGAACTGACGGGATATGCGAAAGATAATGTGGAAACACCTCTTTATCAGTCGGAATTGGGGATGAGTTGTTTGGAGTTGACCTTATCGCCTTTGCTCATTGCACGGATTCAAAAAACGATCTTGCAGTTGGTGGCAAATGGTAAATTATCGTTGGAGGCTAGTGAATGGAAAATTGTTATCTTAGAACGAGATATACCAGGTAGCTACCTCGCCATCAAGGATTTAGAACAGTTATTACGCTGTTTGTTTATTTTGGAAGGACGTGGTAGAAAGGTGCCAGAGATTTCGTTGACGGTGTATAATACGCCTGCGTTTAGACCTGCCAAAATCAATCAATTGTTTCGGGAACAGATGAAGGAATTGAGCATGGCGCAGGAGGATACGAAGGGGTATGATGTGTTATTGGATGTTTCTATGTTGCGAAAAAAACAATGGGGAACAGGTGATCAACCGCGAAATTGTCAGTATCGTCTGCAGGTGTTTTCAGCAGCGAACCTTCGTTCTACGCGCCGATTTTGGATGAGTGATGTTATTCAGTATCGCTTATCAGCAGAGCAGTTAAATGGCAACCAAGATCGAGCCGAAAATGCCTTGATTTATTTGCTACGTAATTTATTTCGTAAACAGGCTTTTCGAGAGGGGCAACTGACGATGATTAAAAATAGTTTGCAGTTGCAAAATACCTTTGGCTTGCTTCCTCCTAATCATGGCAAGTCGCTTGTTTACCAACTTGCTGCCCTCCTACAACCCGGAATGACCTTCGTTGCACAACCGCTTCCTGCTTTGATGGCTGACCAATGTGATGGGATGTTTGAGAATGGTATTGACTGTTATCTAACGATTAATAGTTTATTGCGAACAGCTAGTGCGAAACAAAAAGCTTATCAGGCTTTACAAAATGGGGAGGCTTTGTTTTTATTGGCTGATCCCGAAATTTTACAAAAACAATCTTTTCGAAAGGTCTTAGATAAATTATTTAAAAAAGGAATTTATTGGGTCTATGGTGCAGTAGATGAAGCGCATTGTTTATCGGAATGGGGACATGATTTTCGAACGTCATATATTAATATTGGCATCAATTTGATAACACGTTGCCAAACGCGAAATTTATCTGCGGTGCCTTTAATGGGCTTGACTGCCTCGGCAACTTATAACACCTTAACGGATATTGTACAGGCATTAGAGGTAAAAGAGGAGCATGTGACAACCCTTTATGCTTATCAATTTCCGAATCTCAATGCGCAAGTTGTTCCACTAAAAACTAATTTAACAGGGAATAGTTACGCGCTACATAATGTGGCTTCTATTAAGAGCATCAAAAAACCCGTAGGGGAATTGAAGCAGAAGGAAGTCGTCAAACAATTGCATCAAATTTATCGCCTACCTGTTCAGGAGAGTACCCTTATATTTTGTCCCGAAAAATATTGGAAATTTGGCATCTTGGGTATTAAAGGTTTAGCTCCCCTACTTCGCTCGCATTTTGACCACTTGCCTATTGGTACCTTTATGGGCTATGATGAAGCAGAAAGTGAACAAAGTATTAAAGAGTCGGAACAAAATTTAGACTGGTTACGTGACCGCAAATTATCCGTGTTGGTTTCTACAAATGATCTGGGTATTGGAATCAACCTACCGAATATCAATCACCTCTACTTTTTTAATATGCCCAATTCACTCGAAAGCTTTTTGCAGAGTGCGACGCGTATTGGAAGGGGCGGTAATACGGGTACTTGTACTATTTTGTATAATAATCATCCTATTCGATACCAAGAGGAAATACCCGAAACGACCACAGAGGGTACTTTAAAAATCCTAGCGCAAGATCGCGTGACCACTATTGATAAACAGGTGTTGCGCGATGCTTATAAACAGCGTTTCAGGGGGCATCACCCCGAATGGAAGATTGTACGAGAGTTATTACAAGAAATTCGTTATCCTCTGAATCGACCTGCTCAGTATATTGCTGATTTGGTAGAGGAAGAATTTGGGGTGCAAATTTCGATTTCTTCTTTTCAAAATAATTCGATTAGTCGTTTGTATGTCAATCAGGGATTGGGGCAGAGTTATGGGTTTATTGATTTAAAGACGAATACGGTTAATACCGATTACGCCAATTTTGAACGTACTTTTGGTGCCTCATTATTGACGTTTATCAAACAGCGTATCAATGATACTTGCCCTTCTGAACAGCGAGTAGCGGATTGGCTCAACTCTTCTACACAACGCCCCGCACAAGGAGGCATTCTTTCATTATTGAATAAGATGGAGGTGGGTGATATTGATTTTTTAACGGTCAACTATGAAAATGACATCCCCGAAAAGATCACTACTTATTTACAGGCTTCCATTGATGAACGAATTACCGAAAAAATTGTCTTCAAGGTATTTAAGGCCTCTTGCTGCGAACCTTTTGCCATTTTAGAACATCTTCGAAATACACTTTCAGAAGAGTTGAATATTAGTGTACAACTAACACAAGAACAGGCACAGCAACTAGTCCCACTTTTTCAGGGAATGCGTACTAAGCAAGAAACAATAAAGGGCATACACCGCCTTATTTTAGCGGGTATTGTCGAAAATTTTGCCATTCACAATAGTAGCCGCACCATTACCTTACTGCTCAAAAAGAAAACGGATGAAGCGTATTTACAGACCTTAAAAATATATTTTTCGCGCTTTATTCCTCCTAAAGAAGTACAAGAACGGATCGCACAAATCAAATTGGGCTACTACCCAAGCTTACTCGAAAACTGTATGAATGCTTGGCTTAATTTCATTTATCAAAATCTAGCGCAAAGCCGTTATGAAGCCATTGATATTATGGAAAAGGCTTGCGAGCGTGCCTTACAAGAGGGCAATGAAAATTATAATTTATTAAGTTATGCCGACCTGTGGCTGCATGCCCGTTATGCTTGTCCTGATTATACACCCAACTTACTAGCAGATACACAACAATTACGTTCTTTTTCTTTTGATTTGATCGACAAGTATATTGACGAAATTGGAGATAAACGCGATAAATGGCTACATTTAGCCAATGCTTGTGCGCGCTTGCGACAGCAAAAAGAACATTATACCTTGCAAATCTTACAGGGATATGCCATGTCTCTGCTTTATTATAAACACCCCAAAAAAAGAGTCGAAGCAGAAAACTGCTTACTCGAAGGCTTCTTAGCCTGGCGAGATACAGAAGGCTTAACCAACCAAGTAGTGAACCAACGCCACCAGCAATTATTGGGGCTAATGGGACAGCAAAATGAAGTGATTCAAGAAGCCGCACATCCCGATTCCCTCACCTTATTATTACAAAAACATAGTCATTGGCTGAAAGCCTTTAACGATAAATTTTTAGTGGATTATGAAAAGTAGCATACATCAAGAGTTAGATGAATTACAACGCGAATTACAACGCTTAGGCCCTGCCGTAGCCCATATCAACAAGTCTAAAGAGGCTGCTCAAAAGGCGATTGATGCTGTTGACAATATCAAGCAATCCTATATCGAACATATTGAAAAAGTATATGGTTTGTATGACCAAGCCATTGAAAAATCAGTGACTAACACGGAGCAATTCCTAGTAGAAATTAAAGACCCACTCCAAAAGTATCACGATCTTTC
>JAHDCM010000060.1:0-7396 GCA_020629895.1 Bacteroidota bacterium | reverse complement strand
CGGAGCAATTCCTAGTAGAAATTAAAGACCCACTCCAAAAGTATCACGATCTTTCCACTTCTACTGACCAACTGACTAGTAAATTAGAGGCAGTCAATTTCCCTGAACGTCTAGATCAACTCGAAAAAACAGTCAACGAAACGATTGCCAATATGCAAGAGGAGCGGAAACGGCTGACTGAACAATCACACTCTCTGATAAGCAAAATTGCAGATGTAGATTTCGTTAGTCAATTTTTCTCTCTCAATGATACCGTCAATCGGGTGGTAACTAGTTCCAAGCAGAACAATCAAAACTTTACCAATATTATTCGCTCCGACTTCGATAACCTCATGACGCAATTTAGTAATAATAGCGCGCGCCTAGTCGAAGATCTCAATGGTAAATTGCAACAACTCGATAGTAGTTTTAATACGCAAAGTAGCCAACTGGTGCAACAGGTGAAGCAAGATAACCAAACGGCACTAGATAAAATGACGACGCAACATACACAACTCATGACCGACATCGAAACCAATATGGAGGCGATGAATCAATCAGTGAATACCAATGCGACGCAACTACTCAACGAAATGAAGGAGAGCAATGAAACGACCAATGAAATGGTGGCGATGCGTACGAAGCAATTGATTGCCCAAGTAAGAACAGATAATGAAACAACTTTAGAGGCATTAAAAACAAACAATAGTACGACCCTCGAACAAATTCAAACAGATAATGAACAGGCACTAAGCCAACTTTCTACTCGTATCAATGACTTCTTAGATAAATGGGGAGCCGATCACGAAGCCTTAGTCAACTTACTACAAACGAGCCAGCAACAAACCCAAAGTAATGTTAGTACCAATGTGCAAAGTTTACTAACCCAACTCACCACCAGTAACCGCGAAACAAGTGATCACCTCAATGGTAACATTTCTAACCTTGTCAATCGTGTAACTAATGACCACGACAAGGTCATGAACCACTTGGAAAGTAATGTCAATAACCTCACCAATAAGGTAACAGGTAGTAATGACAAGGTAATTGTACAACTCGAAAGCGGTATCAATACCCTTCTTGAACGCACCCAAAATGAACAACAACAATTCATTACTGAAATTAGAAATGGACAAGCACAACTCCAACAACAACTCCAAGCAGGACATCAAAAAACCATTGCGTATGTTGAGAATAACATGAATGTAGTTGTGCAGCAAGTACGAGATAGCATTGCCAATTTTGCTGAAAAGGTTGCCGAATTTGCTACCGAATTAGAACGTGCTGATTTCGTCAATCGTTTCAATGACATTGACCGCAATATTCAACGCTCCCAAATTGAAGCGCAAGAAGACATTGAAAAAATGGGAGCTACTGTTGAGGCATTTGGACAGTACATCAAAAATACAGGGATTCAAAGTGAGTTTAGTAATACCAACCAACTCATGCAAGGGCTTTTTAAGCAGATGAATCAAGGTATTGCTGATCAAAATCAACTCCAACAAAATCAACTCGTTTCTAGCCAAACCCAACTCGAAGGCAATCTCAATCAGCAACTCTTACAACTCACCGAAACCATTTCTTCGCAAGATAAACAAATCCGTAGCCTCAAACTATTTGGGATCTTGAGCTTTATCTTGTCTTTGGCAGCCGTAGGCATTTTGGTTTTTATGTTGGTAAGATAATTTTATCGCCTAAAATCTTAACGACAATCCCCCCATCACATTCACACCTGCCTGCGGATAATAAAAATTAAAATTATCCAAACGCACATTACCCGACTCATCCGCAAACGGGATGAAGTACGTATATCCATTCGACTCATACAAGGCATTCAACAAATTATTCACCTGAAAAGTCAAACCAATCTGCTCCACCCACTTAGTACGCAAGGTATAACGCGCCCGTAAATGATTCACAAAAAATGGATCAAGCGCACGCGCATCATTCGACGTATTATCCAAATACTGTTTCCCCACTAACTTACTCAACAAACTCAACTCCAAGTTACGAACAGGCTCATACGTCAAAGTAGAAGCAGCCACCACACTCGGAGAAAATGAAATATCTGTATTTTCATACACAAAAGTGGTATCCCCTAAGTAATCCCATGCATCACTAAAAACACCTGATGTTTGTGTAAACTCCTTAATCTTATTCGAGCTAAACGTCACATTCGCATCCCAACGCAAATTATCCAAAAGCGATACGCCACCGCTCAACTCCAAACCCATCCGATAACTCGATGGCACATTCTGCTGAATCGGACTTCCCACATCATTCAAATTACCCGTCAATACTAACTGATCCTTATACTGCATCAAATAATAATTCGCCAAAATCGCATACCGCGCCCGCTTCAACTCATAACCTACCTCCAAATTACGCAATTGTTCCGCAGTAGGCGTCACCGCATTATCCACCAAATTTGCCCTAGTAGGCTCCCGATGTCCAATCCCAAACGAAGCATACAACTTTTGCCACGGCGTCAACTGATACGCCACTCCAAATTTCGGATTGAAAAAATTATACTGAAAATTCAGATCTATTGGCCCTTGATCCTCATCTACCCCCTCCAAATCATAGTTGATGGTTCGAAACTGCAAATCGCCAAAAACACCAAGCCGTTCATTAATTGTATAGTCCGCTTTCAAGAAAATATTCGCATCCGTTTTAAAACCCGTATTATCATAATACCGATCACGAATATTTCCATTCGTACCCGCAAAACGCGCCCAAATCACTTCCCCAAAATGGTCTCCCACATATCTCGAAATACCACCTCCAAGTGTCGCATCCAAAGCCCCTTCCTGATAATTCAAGCCATACGTTGCTCCAAAAAAATCATTATCCAACCACTTTCTACGAATCAAATCTGTCGAGCTTTGCAAACTCGTATCTCCTTCTTCAATCACATAAGTAGACGTATTTTCAAAACCATAATCCGCTAAATCCTCTCCATCCTTAAACTGCTCATAAAAACCTGTCCCGTATGTATAAAACAAAGCACCCGTAAAACGCAAAGGCGAAGTTAACTGATGCGAATAATGCAACTGATAATGATCCTGTCGATAATTATCCACCTGATTATCATAAGTATAATCATTATGCGTCCGATCCGTTTCCAACAACTCTTCCGACACCCCATTCCACGATTGATAAGTGATTTCCTTCCCCGAAAAAATATTCGCCCGCAAAATATTATTCTTTCCATAAAAAGCCCCCGAAAAGAAATACGATTTCAAATCTGCCGATGCCCGATCCACATAACCATCCGACTGAATACTCGACAAACGACCATCAAAAGTGAAGCGATCTTTAATCATTCCCGTTCCAAATTTTACGGTATGCTTCCGCGTATCAAACGACCCATAACTATTATTCAACTCCCCATAAGGCGCTGGCTCTAAAGTCGTCGTTTGAATATTTACACTCGCCCCAAAAGCCGCCGCTCCATTCGTCGAAGTACCAAGTCCTCGCTGTATCTGAATATCATTCACCGAAGAGGCAAAATCAGGTAAATTCACCCAAAAAGTCCCCTGCGATTCCGAATCATTCAATGGAATCCCATTTAAGGTAATATTCACCCGCGTCGCATCACTACCCCGCACCCGAATGCCCGTATAACCAACACCCGCTCCCGCATCACTCGTCACCGTCACCGAAGGCGTCAACTCCAACAAATACGGCATATCTACCGCCAAATTTCCCTTCTCCAACTCCTCCTTCGTCACGGTTGTAAACGTCGTCGGCGAATTATCCTTCGCCCGCGTCGCACTAATCAATACATCATCCAACAACAATTCTACCTTCACCAAACCCACATCAAACACCAAATCCTTCACTAAATCAATCTCCTCCGCTCGCCCCATATAGCCCACATACGACACCTCCATCACATAAGTCCCCGCCTCCAAACGTCCAAAATCAAACTGCCCTTCCAAATCCGTCACCGTTCCTCGATTCGTTCCCTCCAAGGTCACATTTGCCCCTACAATCGGATCACCACTCTCCATATTTATCACCGTTCCTGCCAAACGATACTGCGCCTCTGCCAACAAAGGGGACAATAAAAACAAACTCAATAAAATCAATAAATGCCTTTTCATATCATATATTTTTAACAAAAATTTCATCTCAATCTCAATCCCCCAATCATCAAAAAACATGGGGCGTGTCCTTTTTTCGCCTCGCCTGTCAATGCGTCCACGCATTGACAGGCACAAGGCGAAAAAAGGTCGGGCTATCCGCTTGTAGTTGCCTCGCACACACACTGTTCGGCTATATCACCTAGCAGTGTCTTCCGCTGTCAGCCCTGCTAGGCGAAGCCTCACTAGCCGTGTGCTTCGTCAAGCTACCGCTACTATCCCTCACGCGGTAAACGTTTGAACGATTCACGATTAAACGTCCGACGGAGTTGCCGCCAGCGTCATCGCTGGTGGTTTGCCTGACAAATAACAGCCTCTGGCTGATTTACCTTTCCTTCTACATTACACATAAGATATTATTAAATGTATCACTTTTACAAAGGTATAACGCGGTAAACGATGAAACGATTCACGTTTGAAAGATGAAACGTGAATCGTTCAAACGTTAATTATATAAAGGAAAAAAATTAAAGGAAGGCTAAATAAAATCTGTAAAGACATTCACTCATTCAATACAATAGGGCGACCATAAAGGATCCCCCTACATTCATTCACTCATTGTATCGACGCGCTTCCTATAACTTCCCTCCGCCAGTATAATCTGGATCAGGTAATAAGAGTATAATCTCAGTTCAGCATGGTCATGGTAGCGCATTGCCAAACACCTCTAGTTACAGAAAAAATAAAATTCAACATAAAACCTATCAACAAATACATTGTTCATAGAAGTAGCACAAAGGTAAAAAAAGAAATCTTATTAATTCCTTCAAAAGCCGTATCTTTAAGCACAATTAAGATTTATAGAAATAATCCTATCTGGTCACTAAATGTAAAAACTAAATCAAAAACTCATACTTTGAAGCAGAAGAGAGATAGATATGAAATGCATAAATATTGGGGTAAAAAGCCCTCAAGTAACCTCAAACATTTAATTGAAAAGTATTCTGAAACGGGTGATACTGTTTTTGATCCATTTTCAGGTTATGGTGTATTTTGTTGTGAAGCGTTTATTCTCAATCGAAATATTATCTCAAATGACCTGAATCCCATTGCAAACTTTTTAAATCATCAACTTTTAAACAAAGAAATAAATATTCCATTATTAGAAAGGCAATGGGAAAAGATAAAACTTGAGTTTGAACCATTTAATAAACAATGGTTCCGATGGCAACTGGAAGGCAATCCTGTTCAACTAATATCCATACTGAGAAATAAAAAAAATGTTCCTATTAAAGCTAAATACAAACAACAGGGTGATAAAAAAGCAAAAGAAATTCATTTATCTCCAGAAAAAGTCAACGAGTATTTAGCATACGAAAAAGAATTTGAGATTAATGATTGGTATCCAACCAATAAACTCATTCCCAATTCACGGATTTCTGCAAAGGAAGGAATGACCATAGCAGATCTTTTCACCAAAAGAACACTCGCTTGCCATGCCAGATTATTGAAATTGATCAATAAGCATGCTACTGGAAAAGAAAAGGAATTATTAAAAGTTGCTTTTACGGCTAATTTAGCAAATTGTTCAAAGCTCGTTCCTCCAATAAAAAGTAGAGGGGATATGGCTCCAGGAGCATGGATGACAGGTTTTTATATAGGACCAACATATTTAGAAAACAATGTCTTAAAATACTTTGAAAATAGACTCAACAAAGTCATAAAAGGAAAAAAAGATTACCTCAATCAATTTGGCAATAAAGGAGAACTCAACTTCAACCCGATTAGCTACAATAATACGTTTACCATACTCCAAGATGATGCTAAATCATTAAGTATCGAATCCGAAACTGTTGACTACATCTTTACAGACCCTCCTTATGGAGATGCTGTTCCTTATTTTGAACAAAGTATTATTTGGAATTCTTGGTTAAAATTCTCTACAAATTATAAGGAGGAAATAGTCATTTCTGATAGTAAGAAACGAGAGAAAAACAAGGTAACTTTTGAAGAAGACATGAATATAGCTTTCACTGAAATAAGGCGGGTTTTAAAACCAAATAAATATTTTTCACTCACTTACCATTCACTATCAGGATTGGAATGGAAGGCAATAACCAATGCTTGTATTAAAAATGGATTCGAATTACTTGATTTCCAATGGCTAGTTCAAAAAACATTTACCCCACGACAACTCAATAGACTAAAAAGTATTAAAGGAGATGTACTAGTAACATTTCAAAAGGGGCATCTACCACAAAAACTAACTGTTAAATCTGATTTTGAAGTCGCAACTATCTTCATTAATAAAATTAAATACTGGTTAGAAAAACAAGAGTTAGATACCAACGAAATATTTCTCCGAATTATGAAAATGGTCTTCTCAGAAAAAATCATTGTTGGCAAAGTTGATTTACTTAAACTCTTAGTAGAAAACTTCACGTTTTCAGAAAAACAAAAATGGGTACTACATGACGAACTTACAGTTTAATGAACTTAATAACGCTTTTCGAAACAATGATTTCCCAGCTATTGAACAAGATCATAGAGGCATACGATATTTAAAGTTAAGAAGTATGTCTCGTAGAGAAACAATGGAGGAGTTTTGTAATATTCATAGTATAAACCTTGAAGGAATTAGTTCCAGAGATTATCTTTCCCATGTTTTTGAAATTACAGATATAACTGATAAATTCATTAATCATTTTATCAATCAAAAGTATCAAGAAGAGCGAACAAACAGACTTATTAATCAAGATTATTTGGTTGACCAACTGAATAGGTTACAACATTTCGACTGGGGAGGTTCTTTTGGTAATAGTTTAGAAAAAAACATAGTCAATAATTATGTAAAGCAAATTCAATCGTATGAAGAAATAAATAAGCAAATCGAAGGAAATCTGCTAGATAGTTTGAGGGGATATACCTTGAGTTCATGGTACAATCATTGGACATCCATAATAATAGAGGACCTCTTTAAAGATCATGATATTGTATTGCCAACTGTAGGGCTAGTAAAAAAAATTGATTTTTTTATTAATAATATACCCTTCGATTTAAAAGTTACATATTTTCCTGAACAACTGTTAAAAGAAAAACTAAGAGATAGTGGGTACGGAAATGAACTAACGGAATTAAAAAAGATTTGTAGAAGACTAAAAATCTATATCCCTACGGATTTAAAAAATAAAGCCTTAAAACAACATCTATATAACATCGTATCAGAAGATCAAAGAGCAGAAGCAAGAGTATTTATTGCTGAACTCAAAGCACAAAAAAAGATCATTATTGAAGAAGCAGAAGCTAACCCAACAGAATTAAAAAAATGG
>JAHDCM010000059.1:5467-11614 GCA_020629895.1 Bacteroidota bacterium | reverse complement strand
AGCAAATAGTCTAGCAATATTTGATCAATTTATTTTTTCATCTTTACTTAGAAAAATAAGAAAGATATAAGTAAGGTGAAAGCAGCAAATATAAAAATCACCATAGGGTAAAGAAATAGAAACGTCCATTTTTTTAAAATACTTTTAAAACGTCCTTGTTGATATACTTTTCGCATTGCTTTATAGAGATATGTCCAACAAACAATGATTAAAAATATAACTAACCAACTAGGTACCCAGTTTCTTAGCATAATACCAAGCCCAATCATTAGATATAGAAAGGCATGGAAGTGATAATGGAAGATGAGGTGATTGATGTATAGCTGTTTTTTTCTGATATATAGAATTTTAAATAAAAAGGCAAAAACAGGCATGACAAAAAACATCATTAAGGGGAGGCTACCAAAGAAATAACGGAAGAGATTTCCTGCTCCTTGTTGATAGGCTTTAATGAATTGTGGGGTCGCGTATTTGAATGCCCAATGATTAATAAAGTAATTTTCTTCTTTTTTTAAAGAATCTAAAACGACTTCTTGTTCATATTTGTCTGCTAGATTTAATATACGTTCCATGGCATCGCTACTTTTTCTATCCCAAGCACTAACATTACGCGTATGTTGTTTTATTTGGCTTTGATCAATGCTATCAATACTTTCATTAATGATATGTTCAATACTATCTATTTCTAATGAACCTAGTATTTTTTTATTGATTTCTTGGGCTATTAGTTGTCCTTCCACTTGAATAATCGAGTCCTCTTGGGCTTTTTCTTCTAAATCTTCGGAATCAGTAGAAATGGTTATTTTATCTTTATCAGTAGTTGTAGACAGGCTATCAAAGTCAACTAAACCAGAAATAAGCGAGAAGTAAAGGATACTAACGTAGAGGTAAATACGTACAGGACTCACATAAGTAGCATGTCGTCCTTTAAGGTATTCGGTGGTGAGAAAACCAGGTTTGAATAGTAACGGAATAAAAGTGGTGAACAATTTAGAATCGAAGGAAAAGTAATTGCTGAAGAAATCACTTATCAAGGTTAAAATAGAAACTTGTTTATCGGAGTTTTTTTGTCCGCATTCGGGGCAGTAGTTATTGGCTGCCCCTTCGGGGAAGGAGTAGTTACAATTAAAACAATGATCCGTTTTTCGTCTGCTAACCATTTTTAAGAGGCAATTATTTTTTGATTCGGCTTAGTCCAGCTTTTGCCTGTTGCTCAATACTATTTTCATACTCATATCCGCTAAAATCAAAGCATTTTTTGTAGTAGGTACGTGCTTTTTCTTTATTTCCCTCATCTTCATATAATAGACCCAGTTGTAAGCATGATTTAGGGCCAAAATATTCGCTTGACTGATATCCAGCCTGTATAGATGCTTGGTAATATTGAATAGCTTCTGTTTTTTTTCCTAGTTTTTCACAAACACGTCCATAACGATAGTTCATTTCGAGTTGATGCACCTGTTGGAGATTGTTTGGAGATAGTTGTTGTAATTCATTATAGGCACGTTGGTAATGCCCCCCATCGAAAAGTAGGCGTGCGCGTAGTAATTCAGCCTTTGGTTTTTTTCCATTTTTAGCCGTCTTATTCGCTTGTTTGTCTGCATCTACAAAGGTCGCTCCTTGATTTTGACATTTTTTCATGAAAGAATGATAGCTGGTGCCATTATCAAAGAGTAAGGAATGCCAAGCTAGTTTTTGGTAAGCATCTTTGATATAATGCATTCCTCCAAAATTATTGACAAATCGTTGTAGGGGATATTTTGCAGTTGCATCCAAACGATTGAGTAATAAGGTTCCCAAAAAATAATCCAAAAAATGAAATTCGATATAATCATCTCCTTGTGGGCGATTTTGCAGTGCTTGGATGGCTATTTGTCCGCGTCCTGTTCGGGCTGCAATATCAGATTTTACAAAAGCATTTAGCAGGTTATTATCAGTAGGTAATTTTTGGGCGATGTGCCAAGCTTTATCAGGGTTATTATCTAAATAAATCAGTAGAAAGGCATAGATCGCTTCTGTTTCTTCTAAAAAATGTCTTTTATTGGTTTTGGTGTAATCTAAGAAGCTTTTCACCTCTCGCATTCCTTGTTTCACTTCTCCATTTAGCCCCAATATTTTTACCCCCCATTTATAATTGTCAGGTATAGTACCTACAAATGCGTGGATGATGCCGAGTGATTTGAGGTTGGGTTTGAAGTTGGGAAATCGTTCTTGGTTGGTTTTAAGTAGTTTATAGGCTTTACGTACTTCCCAAAAGGCTTTATAATATTGCTCAAATTTAAGGCGAGCAATGGCCCAATGTAAATTCACTTCTGCTTGACTATATAAATAATAGGGCGAATTAGGATCGCCTTTTTCAAGCATGCGCAATCGTTTTTCTTTATTCGGAAGTCGTTTATTCAATTCGGATTCACTTTCTGAAATGAAAATGGTAAATAGGTCGTTGTAATCAGCTATAAGATGAGTAAGATAATTGGAAGGATTGCTTTTTTGTTCGTCTTGAATATAAGACATGCCACTTTTAAGGCGTAAGGCCATTATTTCTTGGTAAGCGATTTGACAGTTAGAGCTAAAGGTAAATTGTTGTGCCTGACTAATGGTTGGAAAAAGGAATAAGAGAGTGGTGAGAGTAAGCAAGCGACCAATAATGGTATTATTTTTTTGTCCTAGAACAATGTGCAAGTAAGAAAACTTCATTGGGTGGGTAGTTTAGGAAATAACACAAACGGGACAACCTTTATTAAAGGCTGTCCCGTAAGTTAAATAGTTGCTTGCTTTGAAAAAATTAAACGATTGCTTCTTCTTCAATATCCCTATCTACTAAGATGCGTCCACAATGTTCGCAAAGAATAATTTTTTTACGTTGTTTAAGTTCTAACTGTCTTTGTGGGGGGATTTTACCAAAACAACCACCACACGAATCACGATCTACGGAGACTACTGCTAAACCATTACGGTAAGTTTTGCGGATTCGTTTATAAGCGACTAACAAGCGATCTTCTACCAATTCAGCGGCTGTTTCAGAGTCCTTAATTAATGTTTCCTCTTGCTTGGCTGTTTCAGCAGTGATAATTTTTAATTCCTTTTCTTTCTCTACAAGGTCATTTTTACGACCATCCAAAATGCCTTCAGACTCTTTTAGATAACTCGCTTTACTATCAATTTCTTTTTTTGCTTCGCGAATCCGTTTGTTAGCAAGTTCTATTTCTAGATTTTGCATTTCAATTTCTTTAGTCAGCGCGCTATACTCTCTATTGTTTTTTACACTATCCATTTGAGTGGTATAACGCTCAATGAGTGTTTTAGACTCTTGGATTTTGGTGTTGTTGTTTTCAATAAAGGTATTCGAATCGTCGATTTCTTTTTTGAGGTTATTTACCCGCTTTTCTAAACCTGCCAGTTCATCTTTTAGGTCTTGTACCTCTTCAGGTAACTCACCTTGCAACGTTCTAATTTCATCAATTTTAGAATCAATGATTTGAAGGCGATTTAGACGGCGTAATTTTTCCTCAATTGAAATGATGGTATTATTCATGCTTCTATTTTACAGATATTTAACAGGATTTGTATTTACTTTAGTTAAAACAGCCTCAAAATTACTAAATTTATTTGTTAAAAGTTCGTAAAACAGTTCAATGGTGAATTGTTCACTCTCATAATGTCCAATATCGGCAATAATAATGCGTCCATCAGCATCGAAAAATTGGTGATATTTATAATCGGCTGTAATAAAAACGTCGGCTTTTTGGGCAATAGCGTTTCTTAACAAAAAGCTTCCCGCCCCTCCACAAACAGCAATTCGTTGAACTCTACGACGTGTTAGTCGAGTATGACGTAAACAACTAACTTTCATTTTACGTTTTAAATAATGTAGGAAATCGCTGCCTGTCATAGGGAGGTCAAGATTGCCTATCATACCCGCACCAACTTGTAAATAACTATTTTCTAGTATGGTAAGTTCATACGTATATTGTTCTTCAGGATGATTGTGTTGTAGAGCCTGCATAACAACTCTTTCGAGATGGACAGGAAAAATCGTTTCAATTTTGATGACTCCACCTGTAAGTGCGGGAGCATTGTTGGCTCCTTGTAGACCAAGTGAGTTAAAACTACTGGTATTATAATCGCCTAGTCCATTAGTTCCTGCTCCTGCTTCATATAATGCGTTTCGCAAACGATCGGCATGAGCAATGGGACAAAGTGTAGATAATTTACGAAGGATATTTTTTTTGGGGGCTAATATTTGACAATCTTTAATGTCTAAACGATCACAGATTTTTTTGTTGACTCCCACACGAACATTATCAAGGTTGGTATGAGCCGCATAAATAGCGATATTGTTTTGTATCGCCTTAATGATGATTCTTTCTACATAAGTTTTTCCCGTTATTTTTTTAAGTCCACTAAATACGATAGGGTGGTGGGCGATAACGAGGTTACAATCTTGTTCTATGGCATCTTCGAGTACTTTTTCTGTGACATCTAAGCATAATATTGCTTTCTTACAATTAGCATCTACATCTCCGACAATCAGCCCTGCATTATCATAAGATTCTTGGTAAGCAGGAGGCGCGATAGTGTCGAGATATCCAATAATATCTTTGATTTTCATTCGAATAAGTTTTGACAATTTTTATAACTAAATTTGCTATCAGTATAAAAATTTGACCCTTATCCTATGTATTTGGGGTCTGTTATGCAAAGCTAACATTTTACATGCAAATACATAATCATATTAGTCAAAGTTCTTACAAAAATGATGGGAAATTTTTGAAATAAAGAAAGCGTGTAAGCAAACAGAATATTTTTTATATGTTGATTTGTACACATAAATTTTGCCAATTATGGATTTTGATCGGGAAAAAATGCCTGTTTATAAGTCTTTCTTGTAGAAGGGAATGTTTTAAGGAGTAGAAAAAAGAATTTTTTATCCTTTTTTAATAAAAAAAATACTTTTTTACGAAAAAAATTAGTAAATTTGAAACTAATCTAAGATCATTAGTATTAGTATAGTGTTCGATAATTAAAATTATATTCTTTTTACCAGGATCATTTATTAAAGTTAAATATATTAAGTCATGTCAAAAGACAACAAAACTAAAGTGCTTCAGCTTACTTTAGATAAGCTAAATAAACAATATGGTAAAGGTACTGTGATGCGCTTAGGTGATCGCAAAGCTGTAGATGCTGATACCATTTCATCTGGTTCGCTAGGTTTAGATATTGCATTAGGCATTGGAGGCTTCCCTCGTGGTCGAATTATTGAGATTTTTGGGCCTGAATCTTCGGGAAAAACAACCTTAGCTATTCATGCTATTTCACAAGCACAAAAAGCAGGTGGTGTAGCAGCTATTATTGATGCAGAACATGCTTTCGATCCTACTTATGCTAAGAACTTAGGAGTAGATGTAGATAGCTTATTAATTTCTCAACCAGATCATGGGGAGCAGGCTTTAGAAATTGCTGACCATCTTATTCGTTCAGGAGCCTTGGATATTGTAGTGATTGACTCAGTAGCTGCCTTAGTACCTCGTGGAGAGTTGGAAGGGGATATGGGAGATTCTAAAATGGGGCTTCAAGCACGTTTGATGTCTCAAGCAATGCGTAAACTAACTGGTGCGATTAACAAATCAGGTTGTATTCTTATTTTCATTAACCAGTTACGTAAAAAAATTGGGGTCATGTTTGGGAACCCAGAAACGACAACTGGTGGTGAAGCTTTGAAATTTTACTGTTCTATTCGGTTGGATATTCGACGAATTGGACAAATTAAAAATGGTACTGAAATAGTTGGTAATCGTACACGTGTTAAAGTCGTGAAAAATAAATTAGCTCCTCCTTTCCGTCAAACAGAATTTGATATTGTTTATGGAGAGGGTGTTTCTAAATTGGGTGAAATTATAGATTATGCTGTTGAATTAGATGTTGTTGGAAAGAGTGGTGCATGGTATAGTTTTGAAGGAAATAAAATTGGGCAAGGACGTGAGAATGTGAAAAAATTCTTAAAGGATAATCCTGAATTAACAGAGGAGATTGAAAATCGCATTAAAAAGGAAATTTTTAATGATGGGGAAGAAGAGGCAAAAGTAGAAGCTGCTCCTGCTGAAGCAGAAGAAACGGCTGCAAAGTAAGAGGCTATCTTGATTT
>JAHDCM010000059.1:0-5367 GCA_020629895.1 Bacteroidota bacterium | reverse complement strand
GCTGCTCCTGCTGAAGCAGAAGAAACGGCTGCAAAGTAAGAGGCTATCTTGATTTCTAATATCATAGGGAAATTAATTATCTGGGTGTGCATTTATCTATTTTTAAATAGATGAATGGCACCTTTTTTTGTTTTAGTAGGTTGTAAGGCTAGGTCGATATTTTTCACCTTTATTGACACTGTAAGTACCTAGATATAAGTTATTCGACAAAAAATCAACCACATAAGACAGATAAGAAACATAAGTAGTTTATTGATAAATATCAAATTGTTTTAATCGAAAGAGTAGTTTAGTACACATAAGCGTTGTCAAAGACCACAACTAATGTGGGCTTTGCTATTCTACGATTAGGAGAGCAATTGATTTTATGTTCCTTATTTTTCTTATGTGGTTTCATTTTCTTGACACTAGCAAAATGTCGGAAAACTTTTGTCGATGTACTTACTAGTACAATTATTTATTCACCAGATAACTTAATACAATGACAACGATACCTACAATTATTAAGCACCTCTTTAATGAAGAAAATCAATTAACACAGTGGCCCTCTAAAAAACAGAAAAAGAAACAACAAGCAGCTATTGAATATTTTGCACAACTGTTTGATGCGAGTAAACAATATTCGGAAAAAGAGGTAAGTGACCTATTAAACTTACATCATACCTTTGGAGATGCTGCTTTGTTGCGTCGCGAATTAGTGGGGTATGGCTTGCTTGATCGGACGAAAGATTGTAGGGCGTATTGGTTAGTTGATGGAGCCGAATTGCGTGAGGGATAGTAACGGTAGCTTGGTGAAATAGGTGCCTTGTGAAGCAAAGACTAGCGGGGCTGACAACGGAAGACACCGCTAGGATTATGCTGAACAGGTAACTATGAGCCAACTACAAGTGGATAGCCCGACCTGTTTTTTCCTTTTTTGTCCATTCATACGTTCACGCATGAATGGGCAAAAAAGGAAAAAACAGGACACGCCCAATAATTAATCCCAAATCCACTCTTTGGTTTTGACAAAACGTAAGATATAATACATGGTAAAGCCAATTGGGCCAGCCATGAGTGTAAAAAATAAACAGGGAATCAGCAGCCAATGTTGGATTCCCTTTTTTTGTGCATCTCGAACTTCCCAAATACCAACGAGCAAGTCGAAAGCCAAGTAATGCAACCAGCCAATCATCACCGCCGACTCTTTAGCAAAGAGCTTGGTTAGCCCTGTAAGCGTGCTAAATTGACTAAAATCAACTCCTCCTTCTTGCCCGCCACTAACAAAAATAAACATCATCAAATATAACAATGAAAAAAAGAGGGGAAATAGGTAAGAATATACGATGATACGCGTACCTTTCCAGCGAGGAAGAAATAGGAGACAACACCAGGGAATGAGAACAAAGAGGTTGGCGAAACGGTAGAGGGTAGCTAATTCCATATTATTGCTTATCTTTTTGTAATTTTATAGACGATGTGTTTTTGTAAAATGCTGATTTTCAGTTGATCTGTCCTTTTCATGAAACGAAACGATGGCTTATTTCGCTTGATTAAGAGTTTGTCGAAATCGGAAAAACGATTTTTTAAGATTTACTCTTCCCGCCATGTAATTGGTGATCAGAATAAGTATATCCAGTTGTTTAATGCCATAGATAAGCAAAAATCGTATAATGAGGAAGGAATCATCAAAAAGTTTGCGCGTGAGAAGTTTGTAAAACGGCTGTCCGTAGCGAAGGCTTATTTGTATGAGTTGATTTTGCGGAGTATGAATGTGTATCACGCACAACAAACCGTAGAAGCGCAATTGCGTGAATTGATTGGAAATATTCAGTTTTTGCAAGGAAAACGGATTAATGACCAAGCCCTTCGGCTAGTGAGCAAAGCGAAAAAGCTGGCCATAGAGCATGAAAAATTGAGTTTTTTACCAGAATTAATGCGCTTACAAAAGCATATTTTAGAAAACCAGTTTTATGCAGGATATAAAGAGCGTGTATTATGGAATTTGCACCAAGAAGAGCAAGAATTATTAGTACAATTGCAAAATATCAATGATTATTGGTTATTGCATGGACGCTTGTATTATCAGCAAACGCATTCGGGGGTGACGGGGCAGGCAAAAGATTTAGAGCAGTTTGCCGATATTGCCAAGCATGAGCTACTGCAAGATGAACAAAAAGCCTTATCCTTTAGTGCGCGTTTATTGCTTTATAAAACCTATTCGACCTACTATTTTGTGACGCGTAATTTTGCGAAGTGTTATCATTATAGTAATGAATTGATTCATTTATTAGAATCTCGTCCAGAGGTGTTACAACAAGATTCCTTACTCTATGTCAGTTCGGTCAATAATTTATTGAATATGACGGGAATGCTTCAGAAAACGACTGAACGTACCTATTATTTAGATAAGCTGCATCAGATGATGCAAGAAAGAAAGTATAAAAAGAATCGGCAGTTACAGTTAAAACTATTCCAAGCTTATTATTACCACCAGATGATTCACCATATTGGGCAACATCGGTATCAGGATGCTTTGCCACTAATGGATGAACTGACTCAATCGCTAGAAGAGTATGCAGATTTGTTGGATGTGATGGGAGAGGTGATGTTATGTTTTTATAGTTTTCACATCTGCTTTTGTACGAGACAATTTGAAGCGGCTTATCAGTGGCTATGCCGTATTTTGGCACATGATGCAGCCGCTATTCGACAAGATATTTCTCGTTATGCACATATTTTACAATTATTGGCAGTTTATGAATTAAAACAGCCTGAACTATTGCGTGCTACGATTCGTTCTACTTATCGTTTTTTATCTCAATTGTCTAACTTATCTCCTTTTGAGCAACTAGTGGTAAAATTGCTTCGACAGCTACCCCAACTAGAAAACGAACAAGCATTTATCGACTTGTTAACTGAACTTCGTCAAGCACTACTTCATTTGTATGCAGAAGCAGGTGGCGCACAAGCACAACGTTACTTCGACTTTCTTTCATGGGTGCATAGCAAAGTGGTGAAAAAGCCGTTTATTCGCGTGATGACAGAAGGAGATATTGTGCCAACAACTCCCAATAACCATTAATCGAATCCTTATTACGTGTCTATACATCCTATTTACGAAAAGCGTCTACACCAATTTCAGCAGGAAAGAAACGCACTTGAAAAACGCAATAACCTATTAACTTATATTCGGCTTGCCTTATTTCTTGGCGGTTTAGCGATTTCGGGCTACCTCTTCAAAAATTATGGCTTACTAGGTTTTTATGCCTTCATTCCGTTTGTGATTCTATTTATTTTTATCGTTCGATGGCATGATCAAATCAAGGCAAAATTTGACTATTACGATAAACTAAGCCTCATCAATCAGCAAGAATTGGCAGCCCTAGATTATGAATATAGTGCTTTTAAAGATGGTGCTGATTTATTGCCCACCTCTAATCATGCCTATGCCGAAGATTTAGACCTATTTGGTGAAGGGTCGATTTACCAATATCTGAACCGAACCACCCTGACAATAGGAGAAAAATGCTTGGCAGATTGGTTGCTTGCTCCGAGTGATCAAACAACGATTTTAGCGCGTCAGGCGGCTATTGCCGAGCTAAAAGATAAGATTGATTGGCGGCAAGATTGGCGGGCTAAGGGCTTGCAGATGGAGGAGAAAGCAACCGATATTCCCAATCTTATTAATTGGATTAAAAAAGGCTTTTTACTAAAAGACAGCCCCTTTATTACGATTGGAAGTCTCGTCTTGCCCATACTTATGGGAGTGGCCTTGTTGTTGACCTTATTTGGAATTGTGACCTATTTCGTGCCTTTGTTTTTTTGGTTTATTAATCTCGCCTTTATTCGATTTACACAGCAAGAAACAACGCATATTATTGCGCAAACAGCCAACAAAAGCAAGGTCATTAGTACTTACCAAGACCTTTTTGAATGCTTTGAGAAGGAAACTTTTCAATCGAAGCAACTACAACAATTACAACAAGAACTACAAGTTGGAGCATCTACGGCTTCACAGGAAATAAAACGTTTGAAACAGTTAAGTGCGAACCTGAATATTCGGGGTAATTTACTTGCTTTTTTGGTGCTGAATACCTTCTTTTTGTGGGAATTGATTTTTTGTATCAAGCTCGAAAAGTGGAAGGAGCAAATGCAACGTGAAATGGATCGTTGGTTTCAGGTACTAGGAGAAGTGGAAGCCTTTAATAGTTTTGCCAATAACTATTTCAACAATCCCAATTGGGTGATGCCCGAAATTGCGCCTCACTTTTTTCAGTTAGAAGCCATTCAATGCGGACATCCCCTTTTATCTCCAAAGGTGCGTATTTCGAATGACCTACACATTCCCAATCAGCAAAAAATTATCTTGATTACGGGGTCGAATATGGCAGGAAAAAGTACCTTTTTGCGAACCATCGGCATCAATTTGGTATTGGCATTTGCAGGCTCGCCCGTTTGTGCCAAACAATTCAATAGTTCGATTGTGACGGTGTATAGTAGTATGCGGGCCAAAGATTCGTTGATGGATAGTGCCTCTTCTTTTTTTGCGGAATTAAGTGGGCTAAAACGTACCATAGATGTAGTGGAGGAGGGAGAAATTCCCGTCTTCTTTTTACTCGATGAAATTTTAAAAGGGACTAATTCTAAAGATCGGCATCAAGGTTCTGTCGCTCTGATTCGGCAGTTGCTCAAACATAATGGGGTTGGCTTGGTTTCTACCCACGATTTGGCCCTTTGTGATATGGCAAATCGCTTTCCAAAGCAAATTGAAAATTGGTGTTTTGAGGTCTTAATTAAGGACGAAGAAATGATTTTTGACTATACGATTAAGCCCGGAATTTGTCGAAGTATGAATGCGACTTTGTTGATGAAGCAAATGGGAATTGAGGGGCTTTAGATGTTGGGCGTGCCCCCATTTTTGCCAATCGAAACCTGTCAGGTTTAAAGAATCACGTTATTCGAAAAGTATGGTTCTTCTCAGCAACCTAACAGGTTGATGGGCAAAAATGGGGTCGGGCTATCCGCTTGTAGTTGTCTCGTAGCACATATATTCGGCTATATCGTCTAGCAGTGTCTTCCTCCGTCAGCCCTGCTAGGCGAAGCCTCATGATATGGCTACTTCGTCAAGCTACCGCTACTATCCCTCACGCGAAAAACGTTTGAACGATTGACGATTTTCGTCCGACGAAAATACTTTTGCATCGCATTATAGATTGCAAATTTTACAATAAATCGTTTTTACAAAGGTATAACGCAGTAGACAATGAGTGAATGTAGGGAGCGATTCCTTGTGGTCGCCCAATTCTGAATGATTGAATAGAGGCTATTCATGGTTTATGCTTCTGCCTCTACTTCTTCTATCAACTGTTCTAGTTTCTTTGTTTT
>JAHDCM010000058.1 GCA_020629895.1 Bacteroidota bacterium | reverse complement strand
CATCTTTTTCAACAAAAATGGGGACACGCCATAATCCTTTTCTAAAATCAAGATAAACTACTAAGCCTCTTCCTCTAAAAAGCCTTTCTCTTTCATCCACTCGTCATTATAAATCTTACCAACATAGCGGCTTCCATGATCGTGAAATAATACTACGACCACATCATCGGGTTTCAATTGCGATTTAATCTCAACGATTCCTTGCATTGCAGAACCACAAGAATAACCAATAAATAACCCCTCTTTACGAGCTAGATCTCGCGCCATTACTGCGCCATCTTTATCGGTTACTTTTACAAATTCATCAATAATGTCGAAGTCAATATTTTCAGGAATAATGTCTTCACCGATACCTTCTGTAATATAGGAATAGATACTTTCAGGATCAATTTTTCCTGTTTCGTGGTAGGCTTTAAGGGTAGAGCCATAAGTGTCTACACCAATAATTTTAATGTCAGGATTTTGCTCTTTGAGATAACGACCAATGCCCGAAATACAACCACCTGTACCTACTCCTACAATAAAGTGAGTGATTTTTCCTTCGGTTTGCTTCCAAATTTCTGGCCCTGTTGTTTCGTAGTGGGCTTGGCGATTTGCTAAATTGTTGTATTGATTGATATAGTAGGAGTTGGGAATGTCTTCTCCTAGTTGGCGAGCGACGGAGTAATAAGAGCGTGGGTCGTCTGGTTCTACATTGGTAGGACAGACAATTACCTCTGCTCCCATTGCTCTTAGTATGTCTACTTTCTCTTTCGATTGTTTGTCGGTAGTCGTAAAAATGCACTTATATCCCTTCACAATTGCTGCTAGGGCTAAACCCATTCCTGTGTTGCCCGAAGTGCCTTCGATAATGGTTCCACCAGGTTTTAGAAGCCCCTGTTCTTCAGCAACTTCTACCATTTTTAAGGCCATTCGATCTTTGACCGAATTACCTGGGTTGACAAATTCGACTTTTGCTAATACAGTAGCGGAAATTCCTTGTTCTTTAGGAATTGTATTGAGGCGTACCAGTGGAGTATCGCCAATCATTTCAAGGACATTATTATAAATCATGGACACGTATTTAAATGTGCCGCGAAAATACAAAAAGTCCTTGTATTTCTATCTGGGTTTGTGATAAACCGTTGAAATACGTGGGCGAGCATCCAGCAAATTGAGTTTGCGCGCAACACTTTTGGGGATATGTGCAATCACTTTATCATTAACGCCTGTATTCGGAACTCTTTGAAGCACTTTGAGGTAAATAATTTTACCATTGACAGGGTTGGTTACTTTTACGATAGATTGTAAAGGGGCTGTTTTGTGTAAAATAAACAAACCTCCACCTGCACTACTATCATCAAATACATAGCCCATTCCTGTTGTAGCAATACGCTTATATCCTTTTTGATCATTGCGCTCAAATTGGCGTTGAAATAAACTTTTTCTGCTAGAGCCGCGTCTTCTTCCTGTATAGGGGTTAGGAGCAGTAGCCGTATAGTCAATACCACTTGACGTTTTAGGCTTTTTGGGTGGCGTTGGTGCTTTAGGTGGAGTCGTAGGGGCAGCAGGAGGAGGTGCCGTAGCAGTTGTGGTTGTCGTTGTTGCTGGAGTAGTGGTGCGGTTTGCCATAGGAGGCGTCATGCTAGAAGGTACCTTTATTGGACTACCTTTCTGATCAGTCCATCCTACAACGAGTAGTTGCCCAAGGCGAATGTTGTTGTTTATAACGCCATTCCAGTTGCGGATAGCCTCAAGGTCTTGCTTGTACTTTCGAGAAATTGCATAAAGTGTTTCCTTTTCAACAACTTTGTGTGTGATTGGTAAAAGCTGCTGTAAATTGCCCTGTGGCTTATAACTTGGAGTGCTAACTCCACCCGATTGATTGATGCGGTTATTTACCGTTTGTTCTTTGGCAGTAGATGGGTTAGATGCCATTGCTCCTGCTTTGGGAGGAATGCGAACGATTTGCCCCACTTTTATAACATTATCTTGAATTTCTGGATTGGCTGCCAAAATAGCTGGTACAGGTATCTTGTAATTAACAGAAAGACGATACAAGGTCTCATTTTCTGCCACTTGATGAAGCGTATATGGATTTTGAGCAAAGCTTGTAAACGCGATAGTGAATACAGTAAATAACAGAAGTACATGTTTCATAATCGAAAATGATTTAAATTTGGAAAAAGGCAAGTGCTTTTTCTTTTCTTTTTCTACCTCTATGAACATAAAATACAAAATTGTATTTTGATAGAAATAGAAAAGGTGTATAATAACCCAGCAATTGATAAGTATGGGTACTTAATGTTGAGATTGTAGTGTTCTAAAGAGAACACTAAATGGCTATTGAGAGGTGGGTGGTTTGTCTTTTCTAAGCCTGATCATAAAATCAAGCTAGTCTCTAAATTAGTTATAGAGTAGACGCAGCTTTTTAAGCTGAGTAACGAGAATCAAATAAAAAAATGTTCCACTACAAAATTACTATAAATTCAGAGACTAAAAAAATTTAACATAGCTAAAAAAAATAATTGGTAAAAAAGAACTAACATAATGAATATACTACGTATTATTGTTTACTGTTGTTGCCTTTTTATAGTAGGTATAGATCTGCTCCATGCACAAGAAGCAGAATCCACTACCATGCCAGAAAGCAAGACCATTAAAAGCTTGGTGTCTCCAACAGACACCGCAACTATCTATCAGTTTAAATTGCAAGAGCCAATTTTTCCAGCAGCATGGCGAACGGTGAAACAGGCGGTAGAAGAGGCAGAGGAACAAGAAGCCGACTACATCTTGATTCATCTCAATACTTATGGTGGTGCCGTAGATATGGCAGATTCTATCAGTAAAAAATTATTAGATGCTAAGGCAACAACTATTGTATTAATTGATAATAATGCTGCCTCGGCTGGGGCATTAATTTCGCTGTCTTGTGATAGTATTTTTATGGTGCAAGCAGCATCTATTGGAGCTGCTACGGTGGTGAATCAAACAGGTGCGCAGGCACCCGATAAATATCAATCTTATATGCGTTCAAAAATGCGGGCTGTTGCCGAAGCGAAAGGACGTAACCCATTAATTGCCGAAGCAATGGTAGATGATCGCATTGTAATTCCTGGTATTATAGATTCTGCCAAAACACTCACCTTTACTACTTCCGAAGCTCTTAAACACGGTTTTTGTGATGGACAGTTTAATAATGTACAAGATGTCATCAAGCATTTAAGTGCAGCACCAACTGTATTGAGCTATCAAACAAGTTGGACAGATCAACTGGTGCAATTTTTATTACATCCAATGGTCAGTAGTTTGCTGATGTTGGTGATCTTTTTTGGTATTTATGGTGAGTTACAAACGCCTGGTGTGGGTTTTCCCATTATGGCTTCTATTGGGGCGGCTGTCCTTTATTTTGCCCCTCATTATATAGATGGTTTAGCTCAAAACTGGGAAATTGCCCTCTTCATAGCGGGTTTGGTGTTATTGGCGATAGAGGTATTTGTTATACCCGGATTTGGTGTAGCTGGAATTTTAGGGATTGTTGCTTTGGTTACTGGCTTAACGCTTAGTCTCCTTCGAAATGATTTCCTTGATTTTAGTGGGATTGATCTTTCGATTGCCTCGGGGGCTTTAGTGCAGGTTTTATGCTCTATTGGAGGTTCTATATTATTATTGATCTTGTTAGGAGGTAAAATGATGGAGTCACCTGCATTTAAAAAAATGATACTAGATGAAACACAGGACAAAGCAGAAGGATATAGTGTTAAAAGTGCTAAATATGTACATTTAGTAGGACAAAAAGGAGTGGCAATTACCGATTTGCGTTTGGCAGGTAAAATCGAAATCAATGGCGAGCGTTATGAAGCTGTCACAACTGGTAGTTATATTGAGGCTGGAACAGAAATTATTGTAACTTCGTACAAGGAAAATAGTCTGATGGTGCAGACAGTTGCATGAGGTATCTTAAACGTTTTATATTATTTTTATTGATCTTACTATTAATAGTAGGAAGCTTGGTGGTGATACTCCTATATTCACCTACCATGCAGACCTTTATTGCTAAGAAGGCAGCTACGATATACCTAAAAAAACTAGATAATAAGGTCGTGTTTGACGATCTATATATAGACCTATCAAAAGAAATTCGAGTAGAGGGACTGTATGTGGAAGATTTAAATAAAGATACATTACTAGTCGCTTCAAAAGTAGCAGTCCCTATTCAAGAACTTTCTCTCTGGAATCAAAAAGTACATATCGGAGATATTCACATCCACCAACCCATTGTTCATGTTGTTAAAAAAGAAGGTAAGGAAAAATATAATATTGAAGACCTGCTCGAAAGTTTAGGGATTGATTTGGCCCCGAAACCAAAAGACGAAAAAAAAGAACCGCCTACTTGGGATATTCAAATTGGGGATATTGTAGCTAGTCAAGCTGATATTCACTTCGAAGATCAAGAAATCAAAGTTATTGTAGATGGTATTGTTCAACGCGCTAATTTCAATATCGAAACCAATATGGTATATGTGGATACCTTGCAAGCCGTAGGTACTGAAGGAAAAAGTGATGTACACTTTGATGCCTCACTTCCTAGAGGAAATATAAATGTGCAAACACTGATAGCTAAAGGAGAACAAGTGGAGGCAGCAGTAGAGGTAAGAAAACACGATGTTGAGGTAGATGCGGTATTAACAGAAGGACAAATTAATCTCAAAAATTTTGATGTACAAGGGAGTGGGGGAATAACTGAAGTGCGACTACCCAAACAACAAGTAGTAGCGGATGCCACTATTGGTAGTGTTAGGGGAAATGTGAAAACACTTATTTTTAACGCAGATGATTTAGCAGCAGATGTGCGTTTGCAAAAACAAAAATTAAGGGTGCAAGCTACTGCCCAAACTGGGTGGATTGATGCAGATACCTTATTGGTGAGTGGGCAACAACTAACCGCTAAAGTAGATGATCAAAAGGGACGTGTAAAAATTGATGGTACTATTGGGGCAATTCAAGGAGCTTTACGCCCACTAACTTTCAAAGGGAGTGATGTAGATGCCTTGGTTAATTTACCTAAACAAAACATCATCGTAGATGCTCAAACACCTACCTTACTTGCAGATGCTAAAAAACTATTATTTGAGGCCCAAGATTGGGAAGCAGATATTGAGTTAACACAAACGAATACCCATATAAAAGCCAATGCTCCCGATATTTTTGCGGATGTTAACCAACTACAATTTGCAGCTAATGATTTAAATACGCTGATAAATTTAAAAAAGGAAGGAGTTATTATTGATGCTTCACTAGAGAAGGCGCAAGCGGATATGAAGCTTCAGGTGATAGATACCAGAGGGGTTGTCGCTCAAATAGATGCTCCAACACAACAAATTTCAGGACAAATAAGTACCAGTGAACTACTGCTCAATCTTCAGCAATTTGATCTACAAACGACTGCACTAACTGTCAATTTAAAAGATGAAAAAAATAACTTGGCGATTAATAGCCAACTGGATGCCTTTCAAGTAGATTTGAATCAATTGGATTTTGGTAAACGTCAGTTGGAGTTGGAGCAGTTGGTGATGGCTGGCCCTGAATTGTACTTAAAAAATCCAAGTACCCAAACTGGCTTATATATCAACTGGGAACAACTAATCTTGGAAGGGGTGCAGACAAAAGATTGGCAAAACGAAGAGTTACTTATTCCACAACTCACTATCTTAGAACCTTACCTTGCAACTGAAGGCATTGCTAACAAGATAGATACCTTGTTTTACACACCTCAACTTCAAATAAATGGTGGAGATATTAACCTGGCTAACAATAAGTTCGTTATCAACGAATTGATTTCGACCCCTCCCAAAGTACGCCTAAAAAGAGACCGAGATACCCAAGTATATAATGTCCAACAAATTGTCCAATTATTCACCAATTCCCCCATTTCTTCATCCTCCAAGCCCTCCATTCCAGCCTCCTCCAATCCTCCTTTTATCTCCCTAAAGCATATTTATATTCCTCAACCAGATATTCAAATTCACGACGAGATTACGCGAAAAAAACTGTTCGCATCTACATCGCTTATTGATTTATATTTTCAGGAAATGGATGCCGCCAATTTGCGTTTCGACTTAGAGAGCAGCACCATTCAACAACTCTTTTTGTCAGTAGAAAACGATACGCAAAAAAGTCCCCAAGATACTTTAATCTATGTACAAGATATTGCCCTTGCTCCGATGCGTTTGGCACTCAAAGAGCCAATACAAGTAAGCGGACAAGAGGTGGTGATTAATCAACCTGTTATCAACATTAAAAAAGAAAAGAATACCTATAATGTCGATTCCCTCTACAATTTTGAATACCTAAGCCAGTTATTCACCAATCCCGCAACCCCTCCCTCCATCCCTCCTTCAGTCCCTCAGTCCCTCAGTCCCTCAATCCCTCCCTCCATTGCACTCGCTTCCCTCCAAGTGCTTCAAGCCCGCTTTTCACTAAACGACGAAATCAATCAACTTAAAATTAATGCAGTATCTGAACAATTAAAATCAATCCAACCACAAGTACAGCTACCAAGTCAAAATATAGGTCTTGATCAGTTACTAGTCGATCAGTTAATGGTACAAGTCAATAATAAAGATCAACTCAAGGTACAGGTAGAACTTGACCAATTAGAAACAGGAAAAACACAAGTACAGTTACAGCCACAAAATGTAAAGCTCAATCAACTCTTAGTCGATCAACTAGCTGTACAAGTCAATAATAAGGAACAACTCAAAGTACAAGTAGACCTGAAGCAATTAGGATCAGGAGAACTGACAGTAGGCGTGCAAACAAAAGACATCTTGCTAGACCAATTGTTGCTAGACCAATTGGCAGTTGATATTGAAACTAGAGATATAGACAATCAACCAGAGGAAGAAAAAACAGAAGAATGGTACGAACAAGTCGTGTATCTTAGCCCTACCGATTGGCAGCTAAAAGCAGGAAGTTTCTTGGCCAAAAATGCCGCTTTGACACTCGTAAATAAACCAGTAACAGAGACATTCATAAATAAGGAACAAATTAACTTCAATGATTTATTGGTTCAGAATATTCAAGCAGATATATCGGATATCTATTACGGGAATAATCAGGTAAAAGGGCAAGTAAACCACCTTTCTGCACAAGAAAAATCAGGATTATATATTGAGAAAATAGCAGGAAAAGTTACAGTAGATACTAGCAAAACAAGTATCGAAAATCTATACCTAAAAACACCACATAGCCAATTGGGAAATTATATCGCGCTATCTTATCCTTCTTTTCGTGCCTTCTCCGACTTTATCCCACGCGTAAAAATGGAAGGGCATTTTGCAGCCGATAGCTACCTCAAATTTGATGACCTCTTCTATTTCGCCCCTCAATTAAAAGAACAAACAATTATCCAAAGAAATGCGAATCGTGCCATTGAACTGGAAGGAATAGTGCTAGGTACCGTAGATAAACTAAAAGGAAAAGATTTAAAAATAAATATCGGTGATATTGCCTATGAAGGAGATTTCAAACTAAGAGGACTGCCCGATTTTTACAATACCCTTATTACCTTCAATGTCCATAATTTTGAAACCGATTTGCCAAGCATTCGTGAACTTATTCCTGAACTGCATATCCCCGAAAATTTTAACAAATTAGGCAACCTAAGCTTCAATGGTCGATTTTTGGGTTATCCGCAGCAATTTGTAGCCGATGGTATCTTAAATACAGATTTAGGAGCCATTCAATCGGATATAAAAATGGACTTCATTACCGATTCCCTACCTAGCTACAAAGGCACCCTAAAACTAGTCGATTTCAACCTATACGAATGGCTGAATAAAGACGATCGCTTTGATAAAATTTCTTTAAACGCGAAAGTAAATGGAAAAGGATTAACGATTGAAGACTTAGAAGCAGAGATAGACACTGCGTTTGTTTCCGTAGATTTTAAAGGCTATTCCTATGATTCCATTTTAGTAAAACAAGGCTTCATTGAAGGAAAAGCCTTTGAAGGGGAAATGGCAATTAACGATCCCAATGTGAATTTAGGCTTTAAAGGACTAGTCGATTTGAGAGGAGAAGTACCCGTATATAAACTAAAGGCACTAGGAGTTAGACACCTTGACTTAGCTCCCTTAAATATACTACCCAAAGACAAATTTTATAGCGATTTGAAGCTCAAAGGAGTTGCTTACCTCGATCTTAAAGGAGACAATATTGATAACCTAGAAGGACTTGCTCAGTTGCGTGGACTTATTGTAACGAAAGACTCCGTATCAGCGATTCTGAAAAGTATCGACTTTAGTTCTTATTTCGACGATGACCAGCGAGCAGCATCCCTCACATTCGATTATGGAACTGCTGATTTTTATGGAGATTTTAACTACCGCGAACTCATCCCTTCGGTACAAAATTTCCTACATACCTATTTCCCTTATCGTTTCGATACCGTAGCTAAAACAAGCGCGCAAGATATTCACTTTGATATTCAAATTAAAGACCCCATTCCGCTTACCAAACTCTTCGTCCCCGGACTCGAACAATTAGACAGTGTAGGGCTTTCTGGAAACTTTAATACCGAAACCAAAGAAATGTTCTTAGAAGCAGATGTCCCTGAATTTGTCTTTGAAGGCAACCGAGGAGAACGCCTCATTTTAGTAGCTACCTCCGACGAAGAACATATTTACTATGATGCACAAATTGATTCAGTTATTACCAGTAGCGCACTGGATATTCCACGCGTGTATGTAAAAGGAGATGTACGCAATGATAGTATTGACTTTACAATTGCCGTTGCTCCTGATTCTGCCGCTACTCGATTTGCAATTGAAGGCTTACTTTTTGCCAATCTCGACAGCCTGAGAATGAATTTTACAAATACTGAAATTGTCATCAACAATAAAGCATGGGAAGCCTCCACAGGAAGCTTCATGTACAAAAATAAAGACATCTTCGCCATTGAAAATGTCATTTTATCACAAGGAGACCAAAAAATTAGTATTCAAAGCAAACCCTCCAACGAATTTAATAATGAAACCATCATCAAAATAGATCAAGTAATAGTAGGTGATTTTAATGAACTAGATGTGATTGAAAATCTAGGACTAGATGGCACACTGAGTGGACAAGTATTTCTCAAAGATTTATTTCAACAACAAATCATCGAATCGGCTTTTAGAGTCGATAGCCTGCATTTCTTAAAACAAAAAATAGGAAATGTAACCGCAGCAGTCGCCAAGAAAAAAGGAGACCAGAATATTAATATCCAAGCTGATTTGTTTGGTAATTTATACAACGGAAATGGAAAAGGTACCTTCACCTTACCCCCCGAAGGGCAAAGTGCAGGTATCCTTGATATTGACCTCGCCCTTGATAAAGCCTCCCTGCTTTTTCTCGAACCCTTTATTGGAGAATTTACCTCTGATCTAGCTGGAACAGGAGCCGTAAACCTCAATTTACACGGTTTATCTTCAGCACCTAAGTTAAGTGGTAACATCAAAATAAATGATGCCCAAGTGACCATTGATTACCTACAAACAACCTATACCACCAACGATACCCTCAATGCCGAAATTGAAGTCAATAATAATATGCTCAATTTCGTGAACCTCCAAATCCTAGATAAAGATACCAATACCGCTGTGTTAAATGGCTTCTTCGACCTCAACGATTTCAAAGATATGTACCTAGATGTAGATATGCGGACAGATGAATTTCTATTTCTCAATACGACTATTACCGATAATGACCTCTTCTACGGAACCGCCTATGGAGATGGAGGGGCCAGAATTTATGGCAATTTGCAAGAAATAAATATGGATATTCAAGGGCGTTCATTACCCCAAACAGAAATAGCACTCCTCCTTGAAGATGGTGCCAGCGATATAGGCGATGATCGCATCTATTCCTTTATCGTCCGAGATACAAGTCTTTACAATCAAACAGACACCACCGCCTCTAGTGTCGGATTCAATATCAATATGGATTTAGATATTACAGAGGATGCCCAAATCCAAATTATCTTCGACCTCAATGCTGGTGACATCATCAAAAGTCGAGGAAAAGGAAACCTACAAATGCAAGTTAGCACCATTGGCGATTTTGCCTTTGATATGTACGGTATCTATGAAATTGTACAAGGAGAATATCTCTTTTCTATCCAAAAGGTCATTAATAAATTCTTTACCGTAAAAGAAGGCGGACGCATCACCTTTACAGGAGACCCATACAAAGCACAACTCGACCTCAGTGCCATTTATGGATTACGTACCTCGCGATACGACATCTTTACCGAAGCCGATAAAAATGTCCTTTCCGTAGGCGGACAATCCTCCAATGCCGAAGATATTGCCCGAAAACGAACGCCCATTGACGTATATCTAAATATGAGTGGCGTACTCGAACAACCAGATATTAAGTTTGATATCAAACAACGCGAAACAAGTTTGCCAGTCGTAGACAACCTATTTGACACCCGAATCGCCGAACTTACCAATGCTGACCAAAACGAACTCAACAAACAAATTTTTGGCTTACTTATCCTCAACCGATTTATGCCACCCGACGACTTTGGAATTGACCTCCGTTCAGGGGTTAATACCACTGTCAGCGAATTCCTTTCCAGCTACCTACTCGGCTATCTCAATGACGCCGTATCTGGGCTTATTGATGGAGCCGAAATCAACTTTAGTTGGAGCCAATACGACGCCGACTATATCCAATTTGGAGATGAATTTTATCCCAATACCCGCTCCGAAATCGGACTTTCCTACACCCAACGTATCTTCGAAGATCGAATTTCTGTCAACATTGGAGGAAACGTAGATGTCGGACGCCAATACCAAAGTTATGATAATGTGGCAATTGCTGGCGATTTCGTCGTCATATATGACATCACCAAAGATGGCGTCTATCAACTCAAAGCATTCAACAAATTCGATAAAGACCTATTCGATGGTGATTATAATAAAATTGGTGTCAGTTTCTTGACTAGCCAAGAGTTTGACAGTTTCAAAGAACTCTTTGCCCCCAAATACACGAAGGAAGAACGTCGTAAAAGACGACAAGAAAAACGACAACAACGCAAAACCCAAACAAATCCATAACCTACAAATCACCCAGTTATCCAATCACCCAGTCATCCAATCATCCAATCACCAATAACTGGGCGTGTCCTTTTTTCGACTCGTCCGTCGATGCGTCCACGCATCGACAGGCACGAGTCGAAAAAAGGTCGGGCTATCCACTTGTAGTTGTCTCCTAGAAAAGGGGTGCGGCTATCTTTGCTGGCAGTGTCTTCCTTCGTCAGCCCTGCCAGCAAAAGCCGCACTACCTTTCTACTTCGCCAAGCTACCGCTACTATCCCTCACGCGGTAAACAATGAGTGAATGTAGGGGCGATCCCTTGTGGTCGCCCAATGCTGAATGATTGAATGAATTAGGCTGCCGCCAGCGTCATCGCTGGTGGTAATGATGACAAGTTTCAGCCTCTGGCTGGTTTGCCTTTTCCATCACATTACATATAGCGTATTGTCAAATGCTTCGCTTCTAAAAAGGTATAAGGCAGTCCCCTCCTCGGAAGGGGATTTTGGGGTGGGTTTTGTGCGATGTACGACGAAGGGTTGCCGCCCAATGTCATTGACATAAGAATACACATCATTCACATTGTTTTTTTTTACAT
>JAHDCM010000057.1:4359-11681 GCA_020629895.1 Bacteroidota bacterium | reverse complement strand
CATTTATCCATTTTACTGTTGTTGCGCAAGGGATAGTAGTGGTAGCTTGGTGAAATAGAAAAGTAGTGCGGCTACGCCTAGCAGGGCTGACGAAGGAAGACACTGCTGGGCGTATTAGCCGCACACTTTTTCTAGGAAGCAACTACAAACGAATAGCCCGACCTTTTTTTGTTTTATTTGCCTGTTGTTGATGCGTGAACGCATGAACAACAGGCAAATAAAACAAAAAAAGGATGCGCCCAGCTAAAAATAACAAAAAAAGGACATCTACACGAGATGTCCTTGATATTGGTTTTAAGGAATAAGGATTATATGATTTTACTTACTTCTTCAATCCAATTTCACGTAAACGCTCATCGAGGTATTCACCAGCCGTCATATCGGTGAAATTTTTTGGAGAAGCTTCAGACACACAAGAATCGAGACAAGTTAAGTCCATTTCGGAACGTGGGTGTAGGAAGAAAGGAATCGAATAACGGTGTGTATTCCATTTTTCACGAGGTGGATTAACGACGCGGTGCGTGGTAGAACGAAGGCGGTTATTGGTAAGTCGTTGTAACATATCGCCTACATTAACCACTATTTCTCCTGGCCCTGCATTGATAGGTACCCATTTATTTTCTTTTGTTAAAAGCTCTAAGCCATCGGCAGAAGCCCCCACTAGTAGGGTAATCAGGTCAATATCTTCGTGTTGTTCGGCACGAATGGCATTTTTAGGCTCTTGGGTAATTGGTGGATAATGGATAGCACGTAGGATACTGTTTCCATTATTAATTTTATCGTCGAAGTAGTTTTCGGGAAGCCCTAAGTATAATGCGATAGCTTCTAATAAATGTGCGCCTGCTTTTTCGAATTTTTCGTAAGCCCGTTGAATAATGGTATTGAACTCTGGCATTTCTTCTACCAAAATATTATCGGGATATTCTTTTTTAATAGGGTCTTCTCCTTTTACCGTTTGTCCCCATTGGTAAAATTCTTTTAAGTCGGGAGCATCGCTACCTTTAGCATGTTCGCGTCCAAAAGAAGTATAACCTCTTTGTCCTGCTAATTCTTTAACTTCGTACTTTAGTTTTTCATCAGTAGGCTGTCCAAAGAAACGTTCTACTTGTGTGTATAACATATCAATATCTTCATCACCGATACCGTGATTGATCACTGACACAAAACCTACGTCTTCATAAGCCTTTCCTAGTTTTTCAACAAAAGCTTGTTTTCTTTGTACATCGCCCGAAAGAAATTCGGATAAATCTACCTGTGGTATATTTCTCATGATATGAAAATGGTTTGTTTGAAAAATTAAAACCCAAAAATAAAAAAAAGAAGTGTTTTTGATGTTAAATAATTGTTATCATATAGCTACTTTTTTGCTCACTTTTGACGAGAACAAATAACGGGCTTAAGCTGTTGAAAATAGGTGGAAAGTTTTATACGATTCTATAATTACGCAAGCTTGTTTAAAAAGTACAATGTTTTGTAATAAAAACACCTTTTTCAAGAAGCTTATCGGTATCTTTGCTCTTTATCTGCTATGGAACAATCATTAAATTATACGATTAAACTCCCTCAATTTGAGGGACCTTTCGATCTCTTACTTTTTTTTATAGAAAGAGATGAGTTAGATATTTATGATATTCCTATCTCAAAGCTCACCCAAGATTTTTTGGATTATATCCACCAGATGGAGTTGCTGAATATTGAATTGGCGAGCGAATTCATGCTAGTAGCAGCAACTTTGATGCGTATTAAGGCAAAGATGTTATTGCCGCGTAAAGAACTAAACGAAGATGGAGAGGAAATTGACCCTAGAGAAGAACTGGTACAAAAACTGCTTGAGTATAAGCGATTTAAGGAAGTAGTAAATGATTTACAAACCTTAGAGGAAAACCGAGAAAAGCAACATTTACGCGGCAATGTAATAGATGAGATGAATCATGTTGCTTCGAAGTATCAAACAGAGGCAGAGCTAGAATCGTTGAGTTTGTATCGTTTGATGCAAGTTTTTCAGAAGGTAATGAATCGTTTTGAGGATCGAAAAAAGGATTTACAATTAGAGGTAGTTCGGTACCCTTACACCATTAAGACGGAACGAAGTACGATTAAGGAAATTTTGACTATTGCAGGCGAAATGACTCCTTTTGAAGACATATTTGCCAACTGTCAGAATCGAGTACAGGCTATTCATCGCTTTCTAGCAATCCTAGAAATGCTACAAGAGCGTTTATTAAAGTTACGTCAAGGCATTGGTTTTAATAATTTTTGGTTAGATATACGCCAAGACGAGAACAATTAACCGCTTGGTACTGTTATCACAATCTTCCCGATAAACATCGCGTTTTTTCACTTTACTGTTCAATTATTATATGTCATCTACTACACAGTCATCAGATGATGTTCTAAAGACCTTTAACCCCAACAAAATTATCCTTCCCATCATGCTTACTTTGGGAGTGTTGATTTTGTTGATGCTAAGAGATTTTAAAGTAGCCACCCTATGGAGTATTGATTGGGCTTGGACTACTGCTTTATGTTTGTTAATGGGCTTTGTACTGATCGCTATTCGACATCTTGCATTGATGTTTCGGCTAAAGGTATTAACAGAACATAAACTGTCATGGAAGCAAAGTTTTCAGGTCATTAGCTTATGGGAGTTTGGCTCGGCAGTAACGCCCACTACGGTTGGCGGAACAGCTATTGCTTATTTTTTATTGACACGCGAAAAAATTAATGCAGGTGAAACGATCTCTGTCGTATTATTTACTATTCTTTTGGATGGCATTTACTTCCTTGTTGGCATTCCTATTTTATGGCTGCTGCTGGGGAACGCGCTCATTATTCCTGCCCAAGAACTGGGAGTGACAGGAGGGGGCGCAAGTGTCACGATCATCACTGCGTTTCTCATGGCTTATGCCTTTATGGCACTTTATACCTTAGCCATTGCTTATGGCTTAATCATCAATCCTAGAAGTTTTAAGTGGTTCTTAATTCGACTCACCTCTTTTAAGTGGACAGCTCGTTGGCGACCCAATGCCATTGAAACAGGTAATGATATGATCACAGCCTCTGAACGTCTCAAAAAGAAAGGTTGGAATTATTGGTTGGCGGGCTTAGGAGCGACAGGGGTACATTGGATTAGCCGTTTTTTGATTCTCAACTTTGTAATGCTCGCCTTTATCACTGTTGGAGGACACCTACTCTTATTCGGACGGCAAATGATTATTTATTTATTAATGGTAGTCGCTATTACTCCAGGAGGTAGTGGCATTGCCGAACTTGTTTCTGATAATTTATTAGATGACTTTTTTATTGGAGCAGGTGGTGATTCGATGAAAGCCGTAGTCATTGCTGTTTGGCGGGTTGTATCGTATGTTACGTATTTGGTGATAGGTATGATTGTGATGCCTACTTGGCTGCGAAGGGTGCTTAAACGCCACCCAAGTACTAGTAAACTTTGAGAGACCTCAAAAACTTGACAAACGCAAATAAGACTTCATCCATCGATCTGGAATCTCATCACGACAAGCCAATTCATAGTCGCTATAAGCACATGGCAGGAGGTGAAAACGCTTTAGCTTTCCCTTTTTGACCACTGGAATTTTCATCCACCAACGGTCACTTTTTTTACTT
The DNA here is from genome assembly GCA_020629895.1 of Bacteroidota bacterium. Lineage (GTDB taxonomy): Bacteria > Bacteroidota > Bacteroidia > Chitinophagales > UBA2359 > JAHDHP01. The sequence continues at coordinate 8,057 of JAHDCM010000057.1, read as the reverse complement.
TTTAAAAATTGAATTTCATAGTCGTTATCTGAAAAATTAACGATATACTTCATACAATCACGCTCATCTTTTTCAGGAAGGTCATACTTACGTTGGTAAAAACCTGTCACAAAATACCAAATCATTTGTGCTATCAGCATCGCTGTTTGTCCATTCGAATCTTCTTGAGGATTGAATTGGTAAATACCAAAAGAAGAAACATGGTCACTTAATCCAGCATATCTTGCTATTCGACAGGCTTCTTCTCCATGAAAACCGTGTGGATTCGGGTAATCAGTACCTGGTGCCTCGCTATAACGAATGGCTGAAATGTCAAAAGAAATAACATGTCCATTTCGTATAATCGGTTCTGTTTCTTCAATATTACGACGTACCTCCCCTAAACTATAACATTCGAAATGGAGTTTTTCGAGTGTATTCAGCATGCTAGGATCAACCAAATATCGCTGATAACCAACATGCGAGAAATTAAGTAGGTTCGACTGGCGTGCCAGCATTTCGTATAAAAAAGACGTTTGATCAATATCTTGATCGGTATTAAACAGGTCAATTTTTTCATCAAAAACCACCACATTCAGTAGTTCATCACTATCCACATTATGTCCCAGAAACTGCCCATAGGTTACATCATGGGTGCCTCCAATAATAATCGGAATAATTGCCCTTTGTAATAACTCTTTTACTACCGACTCTACTGCTACATAAGTATCTTTCTGTGTGACGCCCGCCTTTATATTTCCTATATCAGCCACTTGAAAAGTTTGTTCCCAGTTAAAAAGTTGATACAAGGCTTTTCGTACTACATCTGGTGCCTCCTTACATCCTTGCGCTGATTCTGTCACAGTTCGATCTTCTTCTACTCCCAAAATAGCCAATTTTACAACTCGCAAATCAGGAAACGCTTCATCTGTATGAAAATGAACCAAGTTCCCCCATTGATTGGGTTTATAGTCTTTGATAGGTTTGACAATTTCGGAAGAAATGGGAGAAAGGAATTCTTGGAGCATATATGATAGAATAGAGCTGTTTGAAAAAATTTAACTATAATCTTCACCATAAAGGCGGCGCGCCTCGGTATTAAAATCCTTGATTCGCTGTTCCTGATCCAACTTACAGATCAACAACACATCATTCGTATCAATCACACAATAATTGTCCAAGCCCTGAATAATCACCATTTTATCATCAGGAGCCAAGATCATACAATTTTCAGCATCATACACCATCACCTTTTTCCCCTCAATAGCATTTCCCAAATAATCTTTAGGATGTTTCTCCCACAAAGAAGTCCAAGTACCCAAGTCACTCCATCCAAAATTAGACGGAATCACACAAACATTTTTGGCGTATTCCATAATCGCGTAATCAATAGAAATACTGCGACATTGCGCATAAGCTTGTTTTACAAAATCAGCTTCCTCTGGTGTATTATAAAAGTCCTTTCCCTCCGCAAAAATCTCATAAATTTCTGGTTGAAATTTTTTAAAGGCATCCATAATTGTTTGAACATGCCAAACAAAAATACCCGAATTCCACAAGAACTCCCCACTCTCTACAAAAGTTTTCGCCATATCTAGCGAAGGTTTTTCTGTAAAGGTCTTTACCTTAAAAATATTTTCCTTATTCCCTTGTACATCTACATCATACTGAATGTACCCATAACCCGTATGTGGCTTATGTGGCTTAATGCCTAGTGTTATCATCGTATCAGAACGATATGCATAAGCCAAAGCATTTTCAAGCACCTCAATAAATGCCGCTTGTTCTGTTATTAAGTGATCAGAAGGAGCCACCACAAAAGTCGCATCGGGATCAAGAGTCGCCAACTTAAACGCCATATAAGCAATACAAGGAGCCGTATTTCGACGAGCTGGTTCAGCCAATATTTGTGGAGCAGTAATAGAGGGAAGTTGTTCGTGCATCAAATCAACATAGTCTGTACCTGTTACAATAAAAATATGCTCCTCTGGTACTAATTTCTGAAAGCGTTTATAAGTCGTTTGAATAAGGGTTTCTCCTGTACCCAAAACATCTAAAAATTGTTTCGGATAGTTTTTGCGACTTTGGGGCCAAAAACGGCTACCTATTCCGCCTGCCATAATGGCAACATAACGGTTTTTCATAATATTGACTGTATCTAAATGAGTTGATTATCCATACAAAAATAAGGAAATAAAATGGACTTTAAGTATAATTTCCCAAGCCTTCAGCCAGTAATTGATGAATATGAAGTACGCCCTTATATTGCCCAGAATCTACCACCAACAATTGAGTAATTTTATGGGTTTGCATTTTACGAAGTGCCTCAATAGCCATCAAGCTAGACGAGACACATATCGGATCTGCTGTCATAATCATTATTGCTGTCAAAGGACGAATATCATCTTCTTTTTGTAATGCCCTACGCAAATCACCATCTGTAATCACCCCTATAAGCGTTCCTTCTTTCCCCAATACAGCCGTTACTCCCAACTGATTCGATGAAATTTCAATGATAACCTCCTTCAAAGAAGCTCCTCCTTGCACACAAGGACGTTGTTCAGCAATTGGGAAATGATCTATCCGCATATTCAAAACCTTTCCCAACAAACCACCTGGATGTAATGCCGCAAAATCGTGTCGTCCAAACGCATTTAATTCTTGTAAACACAAAGCCAGCATATCACCCATTACCAATTGCAAAAGCGTACTACTTGTAGGAGCTAAATTATGTGGGTCAGCTTCTTTTTGAACTGGCAAAACCAACACAAAATCAGCTGCCTTCGCCAAAGTACTCCCATCGTTACCAACCATTGCTACTAGCACCTCAGATCGCTGCTTCAAGTAAGGAAGCAACTGACGAATTTCGGACGTTTCTCCACTATTAGACAAACAAAGAACACCATCTACCGATTGTACCATTCCCAAGTCACCATGCAAGGCATCTGCCGCATGCAAAAACAAAGCTGGTGTACCTGTCGAATTGAAAGTGGCCACTATCTTCTGTGCAATCAAAGCACTCTTACCAACACCTGTTACCACAATTCGTCCCCTCAATTGAAACAAACGGTACACACAAGCACAAAAATGAGCATCAACACAAGCAGGTAAGCGACGCAAATGCATCCTCTCAATCTCCAAAGTACACATCGCTCGCTGGTATATTTTTTCAAATATGGGATTATTCTCCAAAGACTTTTTTATTTAATCAAATATTTGTAAATTTATGTGCATATTAATGGGCAAAATTACCCATTTTAATAACTTAATTGTTGAAACTGATAAAAATTGACATCATTCTACCCAATTTTTCCTTCCACATTCCAGATTCAGTGCAACCATACTGCAAATCAATGTGTAACAAATAGTCGTTTCACACACCAGTTACCTTTGTTTACAATAGGATAAATCAACCTTCTTTTACCATATTTTAGTCGTAAGAAGGACTCCATAGGTGTGCAAAGAACATAAACATTAATGGCAATTTAAGGAAATATGCAGGATGATATAAAAAGCCTCCATCTGGTATATTGGGCGTGACCTTTTTTCGCCTCGCTCATCAATGCATGAATGCATCGACAAGCAAGAGGCGAAAAAAGGTCGGGCTATCCGCTTGTAGTTGCCTCGTAGCTGCTTGTTCGGCTAATGATCTAGCAGTGTCTTCCTTCGTCAGCCCTGCTAGATCAAGCCTCACGAAGCCACTACTTCATCAAGCTACC
>JAHDCM010000057.1:0-4259 GCA_020629895.1 Bacteroidota bacterium | reverse complement strand
AATAAAAAATAGCGTTTTTAAAGAACACCTTTATATATATACTGCTGAAGTAAAGACGAACAAACAAGAGATTCCAAATTATCCTGTCGTCCTTATATTTAGTAGCTTAAATGATTAATCTGTTGGTTATGAACAATGTAGTTGAAGAACATAATTTATCCTTAGCACTATCCAAACATTTCGGGTTTTCATCCTTTAAGGGAAACCAAGAACAAATTATACAAAGTGTTCTAAATGGCAACGACACACTGGTTATCATGCCTACGGGAGGTGGTAAATCTCTTTGTTACCAGTTGCCTGCTATTATGAGCGAAGGAACCGCACTGATCATTTCTCCCCTCATCGCTTTAATGAAAAATCAAGTTGACTTAGTACGGGGCTATAGTCAAGATGATAATATTGCTCATTTTCTAAACTCCTCACTTAATAGATCGCAAGTAAAAGAGGTTAAAAGCGATTTAATAAAAGGACATACCAAAATGTTGTATGTCGCTCCCGAAACACTTACCAAAGATGAAACGGTCGAGTTTTTAAGCCAACTAAAAATCTCTTTTGTGGCAGTAGATGAGGCACATTGCATCTCTGAATGGGGGCATGACTTCCGACCAGAATATCGAAGAATTAGAGAAATTGTAGAAAACTTGGGGCAGACAATGCCTATCATGGCATTGACCGCCACTGCTACTCCAAAAGTTAGAACCGATATTTGTCGTAGCCTACGACTAGAAGACCCTTATGTCTCTATTTCTTCTTTTAATAGAGCCAATTTGTACTACGAAGTGCGTCCCAAAATCAAAAAAGACGACGTTACAAAAGAAATTGTACACTTTATAAAACAACACGAAAATAAGTCGGGCATCATCTATTGCCTCAACCGAAAAATGACGGAGGAATTAGCAGAAATGCTTACAGCAAACGGAATTAAAGCAGGAGCTTATCACGCAGGATTAGACTCTTCAACCCGTTCTACCCGTCAAGATCAGTTTTTATCAGAAGAATTACACGTTATTGTGGCTACTATCGCTTTTGGAATGGGAATCGACAAACCAGATGTACGGTTTGTGATGCATTACAATATGCCGAAAAGCTTAGAAAATTATTACCAAGAAACTGGACGAGCAGGAAGAGATGGACAAGAAGGAATCTGTATCGCGTTTTTTAGCTATGCTGATATGAATAAACTTGAGAAGTTTATGCGTGACAAATCAGTGGCAGAAAGAGATATAGGAGGGCAACAGTTATCAGAAGTTGTCACCTATGCCGAATCAGGAGGATGTCGTCGAAGATTTTTATTACACTACTTTGGCGAATCTTATGACCCTAAATTATGTGATAAAGGTTGTGACAATTGTCGAAATGCAGTAGAAAAACGCCATATCGGTAAGGAGGTCGTACAGTTGTTAAAAGCAGTAAAAAGCCTAGATGAAAATTTCAATTCAAAATATCTAGTCAATTTTTTACGAGGCGAAAGCAATCAAGAGGTCGTAGACTTTAAACACGACCAACTGCCTGAGTTTAGTGTGGGTAAAATGCATGATATTCATTTCTGGAATGCCGTCATCACACAAGCTCTTTTGTATGGTCTACTAAAAAAAGACATTGAACGATATGGCTTACTCAAGCTACCAGAAAAAGGACTTGCCTATATCAATGACCCTTTTGATATAGCAGTTGCCCCTAATCATGACCTCTCAAAGGCAAGCATAGCTCTTGATATTGTTTCTCAAAAAACAGGAGCCTTAGATATTCAACTCATCTCTATGCTCAAGGAACTACGAAAAAAAGTAGCCAAGAGTAAATCAGTACCTCCCTATGTCGTTTTTCAAGATCGCTCCTTAGAAGAAATGGCTACCTACTATCCTATCTCTAAAAAAGAACTAGAACAAATAACGGGCGTTAGTCGCGGAAAAGTCATGAAATATGGACGCGCCTTTATTGAACTCATAGCAGGATATGTCGAAGATGAAGGAATTGAACGCCCTGCCGACCTAGTCGTTAAATCAGTGGCGAGCAAATCAAAAGACAAAATATATATCATCCAAAATATAGATCGTAAAATCCCACTCGAAACAATTGGCAAACACCTAAACTTGTCAATGGAAGAGCTAATCAAAGAAATCGAAAAAATCGTAGACTCAGGCACCAAACTCAATATCGACTACTATATCAATGACTTTCTCGACGAATACCAACAAGAAGAGGTCTTTGATTACTTTTTGGAAGCCGAATCAGACGACATCACCGAAGCAGTCAAATCGCTCGAAGAAGACGACTTTACAGAAGATGATGTACGAATGATGCGTATTAAGTTTATGTCGGAAATGGCTCATTAAATAGTTATACAACCCCAGTCATCATACCTTACCCAACCTGATCCATATATTAACATCTGCATGGCGCACAATGTTATTCCCCATATCCTCTTATTACTTTTTTGCAAAAAAAAGCAACTAACCAATATGCATGTAAAAAATCATGCATATTTTTTATTTTGCGATTTTATTTTCGTAAAAATATATTCAAATTCCTTGCTTAAAAGCTGATAATCAATTACTTTTGCTTAAAGCTAATAATTTCTCTTTAAAAGAAAATGGGCTTTATACAGACAAGTTAAATATTTACTGAAAAAAACTTTATCTTCTAAAAGGTTTTGTTACAGATATTTTACAATTACCATTTATTATTTTTTAAATAACTTCAAAAGTTTTTTTTGAAGCATCAGAAAAAATGTTATATTTGTTTGTCTGACAATTTAAAGTTATATACCATCACTGAAAACGCCCTCTCTTTTTACTGAAAAAAACCTATATACATTCTTAATTTATTGTTGAATTCTTAACCCATTAATCCATTAAAGCTATGAGGAAAGCAGATTTAATTGCTAGAATTTCTGAAAAAACTGGAGTGCCTAAAGTAGATGTACTAGTTTCATTAGAATCTTTTTTCAAAGAGGTAAAAGACTCTTTGGCAGAAGGAGAAAATGTGTACATTCGAGGCTTCGGTAGTTTCATCACCAAAAAGCGGGCGAAGAAAATAGGTAGAAATATCAAGAAAAATGTTGCGATTGAAATACCAGAGCATCATATTCCTGCCTTTAAACCTGCTAAAGTATTTGTAGAATGTGTAAAAAGCAGTAAGGTACTTAGTGCTAAATCTATGGAAGACGCCTAATTACAGTGAATAAAACACAACTTCTACTGATTATTGGGTCGATCCTACTAGCCGTATTGCTCTTCGCATTTGGAAGTAGACGAGCTCCCATATCCAAACAAGATGCCCAGTCTGTAAAAGCAGCTCCCGCTGCTACTATAGATTTTGGGCATCTTGTACGTAATTTAAAGGAGAACAAACTCAGTCCCACCCAAAAAGATAGTGCCGAATTAATCGAATCAAAATTATCGGACGCTCTTACCCCTCAAAATGCACTGGTTTATCAAGAATTGGCTCAATTTTGGGAAAAGACAGGTTACTTAGAAGTAGCTGCTCACTATTATCAACAACGAGCTACTGCCGATAGTACCGAAAATAATTGGACCATTGCTTCCAATAAACTATTAGATGCATTTCGTATTTCTGGCGACTCAACAATGCATCAATATTTATTAGATAAAGCGATTCATGCTCATAACCGAACCATTGCTTTTGACACTAGCAAACTCGAACCTAAAATAGGTTTGGCAACCTGCTATATTGAAGGTGATCCTAGCAATCAAAGAGGACAACTAATGCAAGGAGTCCTTATGTTGGTCGGAATTACAAAAAAAGATTCCCTAAATATTCCTGCTAATTTACTACTTGGAGAATGGGGAATTATCTCCAACCAATATGATAAAGCGGAAAATAGACTAAACATAGTTACTACACATGACCCCGAAAATCCAAAGGGACACTATTTTTTAGCACAACTCTATTTACTCCAGGATAAAAAAGAAAAAGCTAAAGAAGCATTAAAAGAGTGTAAAAAATGGACAAAAAATCCTACCTTTGCAGATGAATTAGAAAAAATTATTCAAAATATTTAAAATTTTAAGCGTATGCCTTGTGGACGTAAGCGAAAAAGACATAAGATTGCAACTCATAAACGTAAAAAACGTTTGAGAAAAAATAGACATAAGAAGAAAAAATAATTCTATTTTCGGCTCTATTTTTTAAATAGAGCCTATTTTTTTGTGATCCCATCTTAAATAACACCACATTTAGAGGTAAATAAATGGTGTTGTATAAGATGCACAATGATATTCTCTTTCCTTTTTAGAAAC
>JAHDCM010000056.1:10290-11697 GCA_020629895.1 Bacteroidota bacterium | reverse complement strand
TACGACGAAAATTATGCTTGTCGAAGGCAAATATTTTATGGACTCAATCCTTTTATTCTTATAGTAAAATGCCTCATTCCTAACTTTTTGCCTTATTTTTAAGCAGATAAACAAAAAATCGTAGTATATGGATGCCATTATCACTTTCTTTGAAGGTCTATCATCAGGACAAAAACTATTTTGGATTTTTTTATGCCTCAGTTTAAGTTGGGTAGGGGAGGCCACTTTTCCATTGGTAAGATTAGAATATAAAAAATGGAAGCACGCAGCTATTAATCTCATCTTCTTATCAACCAGCATTATCATTAATTTATTTTTTGGTCTGGCAACAGTCGGCATTTTTATGTGGCTGGCCAGCTCCCAATTTGGCTTATTGAATTGGATCAACTTGCCAAGTTGGCTCGAAATGATAATAGCTATTATGATGCTTGATTTTATCGCACAATATGTTGCCCATTACCTATTACACCGTGTCAAATGGATGTGGAAATTCCACCTCGTACATCATAGTGATACTCAAGTAGATGCTACGACAGGTACTCGCCACCATCCAGGCGATTATTTTATTCGCGAAATATTTGCACTAGGAGCCATCGTCATTGGTGGGATTCCCTTTGCTTTTTATATGATTTACCGAATTGCTTCTGTATTCTTTACCTACTTAACACATGCGAATATTCGCCTTCCAAGAGCAGTAGATAAAGCCATGAGTTTGGTGTTTATAACACCAGATATGCATAAATTTCACCATCACTTTGAACGCCCCTGGACAGACACGAATTTTGGGAATATCTTCTCCTTTTGGGATCGTGCTTTCGGTACGATGGTATATGATGATCCTCATAAAATTCGCTATGGAGTAGATGTACTTGAGGATCATCGTTCTGAAGATGTTCTCTATCAGTTTAAAGTACCTTTTGATAAAAATATTAAGACGGACTATTAATGATGATTGGATGATTGGATGATAGGATAATTGGATGATGGGGTAAGGCTTGGAATGAAATTCGCAGAGCTTAGAATGGCATTCGCAGAATTTCAATATAAAGTAGGAACTATACCTTATTGAGTTTATTTAAGAAGGGTGTGTTTGCTATGGAACCTACTTTGTATCATGTATTAACCGTCACCCATGAATCACATCGAAAAAAGAGTTGAGCAACTAAGTACACGGCTAGATGATTTGGTTAAGGAGTTTGTACAAAATCGAAAAGAGATACGGGAAATTAGCCAGGAGCTAGTAAAAATTAAACAGTATCTTCGGCAACATCCCAACCTTAAAGCAATTCAGGAAAAGCCTGTTCAACAATTAGAGCAGAAAATTGTGGAGGTTGAAAAGGAAACGGAACTTTCTGATCCCTCCGTCCCTTCATCCCTTGATTCCTCTGTTCCTCCATCCCCTGATCC
>JAHDCM010000056.1:8983-10190 GCA_020629895.1 Bacteroidota bacterium | reverse complement strand
CTGATCCCTCCGTCCCTTCATCCCTTGATTCCTCTGTTCCTCCATCCCCTGATCCTTCAGTTCCCCCTTCTCCCAAGCGAGCCTCCTCTTCTATGGGAAATAACCTAGAAGCGTTTATTGGTGGTAATTTATTGAATAAAATAGGTATCCTTGCTATCATACTAGGAGTTGGTATTGGTACTAAATATGCCATAGATAATAATTATATCAGCCCATTAGTGCGGGTGATATTAGGCTATTTGGTGGGCTTTGGTTTATTGGTATTTGCCATTCGTTTGAAGCCTAAATACGAGAGTTTTAGTGCAGTACTACTAGGCGGAGCGATGTCGGTAATGTATTTTATGACCTATGCGGCACATAGTTTTTATCAGCTTTTTCCGAGTCTTTTTGCCTTTATATTGATGGTCTTTTTTACGGTATGTACAGTCGTGGCAGCCTTGCAATATAAACGGCAAGTCATTGCTATTTTAGGAATGGTAGGCGCGTATGCAGTACCGTTTTTAATTGGTTCCGAATCAGATAGTGCCTTCACATTATTAATGTATGTGACGATTATCAACATTGGCATTGCCATAACAGCCTTTTATCAAAACTGGAAACTACTCTATTACCTCGCCTTTGTATTTACTTGGGGTATTTACTTTATATGGATGGATAGTCTGTCTTTTGGAGAATCAATGGGTATGGGATTAACCTTTGCTACGATCTTCTTCTTGACATTCTATGCCTGTGCATTAGCGCATAAGTTAATCAATAAAGAAAAATTGGCTTGGCAAGACATTATACTGATTCTTGTTAATTCCTGTATTTATTATGGTATTGGGATGGTTTTTCTTGATTCTGCCGATTACCGAGCCTATCGGGGCTTATTCACCTTATTCAATGCCCTATTACACTTTATAGTAGGGGTTCTCATCTATCGCACCAAATTAGCAGATAAGAATCTTTTTTACCTAGTAGCAGGTTTGGTTATTACTTTCCTTACTATCGCTATTCCTGTACAATTAGAAGGGTCTTGGGTGACGCTTTTATGGGCAATAGAAGCGATGCTATTGTTTGGAATTGGGCGCATGCGACAAGTGAAGATTTATGAATGGATTTCTTATCCTGTTATTTTCTTGAGTTTTTTGAGTTTACTCGTGAATTGGGGAGAGCAGTATGCACCGTATTTAGATGCAGTAGATGGGGGAACTACGCTACGTTTTCT
>JAHDCM010000056.1:0-8883 GCA_020629895.1 Bacteroidota bacterium | reverse complement strand
CTGGTAATAGGTGGTTTGATTCTACTCGGGCCAGCAGCCATATTCAATGAATTAGTTGATTATTATGAGCAGTATGAGTCGGAAGGGCCGTTTGCCGTTAGTATATGGTATATTGCTATTCGATACATTGTATATGGTGTTGCTACGATTTTATTTTTGGTAACCGTTTATTTAGGAAGACAGGCATTTATGCAGCAAGGAAAGTGGTCAAAGGTACTAGAGTTTGTGGGCTTATTATTTGTATTTATGATGCTTAATCAAGAGTTTATTCATTGGGAGATTCAGCGATATGGACTTACCATATTATGGGGTACTTTTGCCTTATTTTTACTAGGTTATGGTTTTGGATTTGCCAAAAAACATTTGCGAATGAGCGGCATTATTCTTTTTGGCTTGACTGTTTTCAAGCTTGTTTTTTACGATATGGCCCAGATGCCAACCATTACCAAAACACTTACTTTTATTGGTCTAGGAGTGCTTTTATTGATAGGCTCTTTCTTGTACAATAAGTTTGCTGATCAACTTATAGAAGAAGACAAAAAAATAGAACATGAACAAGTATAAAATACTGATAGGGATTATTTTATTATGGATGAGTAGTCAAGTAGAAGCAGCTAGTCCAAGCGAGTTTAGTTATACGCGCCCTATTGAAACGCCTATTACTGATGAATGGCATTTAATTGAGTTACCGCCTGCTTTTTTTGGAAAGGTAAATCAAATACAAAGCGACTTCCGCATTTTGGGAGTAAAAGGCAATGATACGATTGAAGTGCCTTATGTTTTGCGAAAACTGGGAGAAGAAAAAGAAGTTGTAAAAGTCAAACATGAAGTAATTAATCAGGTGTATAATAAAAGGGGAGCCTTCTTTACATTTGAATTGCCCCGATCACCGAAGGTGAATGACCTCTATTTTGAGTTCAAAAACGAAAACTTTGACTGGCGGGTAAACCTTGAAGGGAGTAATGACCAAAAGGAGTGGTTTACAATTGTAGAAAATCAACGGTTTATTAAAGAACGTGCGATACATTTCGAGCATTCGAAGCTCAAATTCCCAACGGTTAACTATCGCTATTTGCGCTTACATGTAAAAGGAGCAAAAGAACAGCCTATACTCCTTAATGCCAGCATTAAAGAGAAGCAGATTAAAAAAGGGAAATGGCATGAGTTTACTGTTACCGATATTAAACGGAAAGAGCTAAAAAGTAGCACGCGAACCAATTTGTATTTTTCAGTTCCTGCTCCTATGTTAGTTTCTGAATTTGAACTAGCAATTGAACATCCGCAGGATTATCACCGTGTAATAGAGGCAGCATTTACCCAAGATGGCTGGCTTAGAAAAGAGAAAGATACGATCTATATGGATATAATTCTGAACTATGTTTCTTCTGTTTATCCAGCTAATATCTTGCCTGATAATAAAGAAACCTTAGCGAAAGATTTTCGGATTTCGATTATTAATTATGACAATGAGCCGTTGGAAAAAGTACCATCTATAAAGGTAAGGAGTATTGGGCGAGAATTGTTGGTGCGTTTTCCAAAAAATAAAGAAAATTATAAATATGCCTTGTATTATGGACAGCTTGAAGACGCTAGAGATATGAAGGCTCCTAAATATGATATTAGGTATTTTAAAGCACAGGTACCTGATGAGGTAGGCTATTTACAGTTGAAAGAGGAGGTATATATTGCTCCTGATAAGGTAGAACTAGAACCTGCTCCACTAATTACCAATTCTTGGTGGCTGTGGTTATTAATGGGAGTCATTATTTTAGTACTAGGAGGATTTACGTTGATGATGGTTAAAAATGTATAATGTAATGTTATGAAATTAAAAACGTCTACCATACTCTTTATCCTTTTGTGTATATTAGGTGTCTTTATGCTTTATTATAAGGCGAAACTTTTAAGGGATAATTTTGAGGTGACGACTGGGAGGGTGATTAAAGTATCGGCAGGAAAGAAAAAGTCGATTACCTTTGAAATGAAAGGAGAACAACCTTTTTTCCCTACTAGAATGCGAGGTAGTTATGGTTGTGGACATCGGAATGTAAAAAGGCAACTTCATGTAGTGCGAGAAATGGAATTTCCAGTAGTTTATCAGAAAGGAAATCGGCAAAATGCACAGATATTATTGTTCGAAAGGCAGTACAAAGGATTTAAGCTTGAGGTACCTGATAGTTTGGCGAATATAGTAGCCGATTTGTCAAAGTGTCATTGATAGGGGGGAGATTATCCCTTTACCACCAGCGATGACGCTGGCGGCAGCTCCGTCGGACGTTTAATCGTGAATCGTTCAAACGTTTAACGCGTGAGGGATAGTAGTGGTAGCTTGGTGAAATAGCCGCTTTTGTGAAGCAAGGACTAGCGGGGCTGACAGCGGAAGACACCGCTAGGGCTATGCTGAACTAGCGGCTATGAGACAACTACAAACGGATAGCCCGACCTTTTTTCGCCTCTTGTATGTTGATGCATTCAGGGAGCAATAGGCGAGGCGAAAAAAGGACACGCCATGATACATAAACGCCTATTCTCGTTTCGTCTCTTCTGCCTTAATCCATTCCAATAATTGTTGATCTTTAGGAGAAAAGTACTTTTTGTAATCAAGGCGATTGGCGCGAGGCGTGTACCAATTGAATTTGCGAAATAAAGCCGATAACTTAGGATTTTTGAAAATATAACCATATTTAGCGAAGAGATAATTGCGAAAAAGCCACAATTGTTTGTCGGTATATCCTTCGAGTTCTTCGGCAATAAAACCGTCAGGAATCATGTCCAACTCACCAATAAAAGCAAATAGATTTGCCTCATCATTAGGTGTCCAATGGGAAAGCTGAATACGCGGTGCAAACTGAATGATTTCTAGGTCGAAATCGGGAGAGAAATTTTCTTGTTTTAGTTGAAGGTGTCCCGCATTGAGTTTGACGGGACGAATATGTTTCAATGTTGAATAAGAGCTTGTATAAGCATTCCGAGCCACTCTTCCCCGTCCTTCCACCTTCCATTTAGCTGGCATTTGGTCTTTTTGAAAAGAATTGTTGACCACAAAATACGTTCCTGCCTCCATAAATATATTTAGCTCAAAATCGTCTATTTTTCCATTTGCCCAACTTTTGCCCGTTGTAAGTCGGTAATCAAATCGAAAATCCTCTACCTGAGAAGCCGCCCCTTTATAAACATATTGATGTTCGACAATATTGAGACCTTTTTGAAAAGGAAGGTCGAAGTAAAATACAAAATCATGCCCATAGGTCTGGGTATTGGAAGGGCTGCTAAATTGTGTTTCCTCCATGCGCTTGACCTGATGTGTATAATTTTTATTATTAACAATTGTTTGAAAATCATTAATATGGGGGTGTTTTGCTTCCTCTTCATCCACTCCACCACTAGCGGGAGGCGTTACAAAACCTACGGTTAGTGTGCGTGTGTCGTCGGGGTTGAAAAACTCAAAATAGACCTTTACCGCCATCGAGTCGCCTTTTTGAGTGAGGGTTAATACCTCTTTTTTGAGTTCGATACTGGTTTCTTTAAGTGGCACGAGGCGATCGCCTGCTGCATAAAAAACACCATCGTTGGCTAGGGAAAAAGTACTAGTCAGTAGAAAAAGAACTAAAGGTAATAAACGCATATTATTTAAATTTCTTTTCGGCTTCTTGAATAGATCTGATTAGATTTCTTTCTTGATCAGTAAATAAGGGGCTTACATCTAGGCGATGTGTATTAGGGATATACCAGGTACAGCGTCCAAATATAGCTGCTAGTTCTTTGTTGTTAAAGTTATGTCCATATTTGGCAAATAGGTAATTGCGATACAACCAAAGTTGGCGTTTATTGAGCTTTCCAATTTCTTCAATGTCTATCTCTTCGTCGTATAATAGGGGAGGTAAAAAGTCCTTAAAAGGATTCGTTTGTGATTCGGGCATCCAAAAAGCGACTTCAAAATGTGGCCCTAGAATACTTATTTCAAGGTCATAATCGGGCGAAAAATGTTGTGCTTTAAATTGTAAGGTTCCATTGATTTGCTTGACGGCTCTAGTGTCCATATAACAGATTTCCTGAGCCACTCGACCTGCTTGTGGATGCGTAAAATACCAATCGGCAGGTTGTTTATTTTCCAAAAAGGAGTGATTAACGGTATAAAAACTATTGTCCTCCATTTTGATATTGAGGGTAAAGTCGCCAATGGCTCCTCCGGCCCACATTTTACAGGTCGTGAGGCGGTAACTAAAATCGTGTTGACTAAGTACGCTACTACCACCCCTAAATGTATAACGATGTTGTACTTGATTATTACCTGGTTGGAACACCATTTTAGAATGATAGACAAAATCACTTTCGTTAAGCATATCCTCATCACTAGGGCTTTTGAAGCCCGTTTGTTCGAGGCGATGAATGTTATACGATAACTGTTCCCCATTCATTAGCACTATATAATCACTTACTTGTGGATGAGCTTGTTCTTTTTCTGTGACATCTCCACCCGCAGGAGGAGTCACAAAACCGACTAATAATTCACGCGTATCATCAGGATTATAAAAGGTGAAATCGACGCTTACGTGCATATAATCACCATCTTGTTCAAGTGTCAAAACCTCTTTCGCCATTTGAATGCGCGTTTCCTTTAATGGTATTAGGTTACCACCTTGTGCATAAAAGGAACCGTCGTTGGCAAGTAGAGTAGTGGAGGAAACAAGAAGAAAAAGAAGACTAAATAAGAAAGAAATCAAAAAGTGATAATTGGTATGCATAGACATTGGTTGATGAAGAAATTGGGAATCCAAGAAGGGAAACCACCAATACCAAGCCATTTTTGTATCAAATTGTTCCTTATACCGCTGGATTGTATTCGTCTCTAATTTTGTCAAGGAGTGCGTTGAGTTGCTGAGCTTCTTCTACTGTAAGCGCGCCAATAAAATTATCCATTTCTTTCGAACATTGGTCAATTGCATGTATCAATTTTCTGCCCTTTTCAGAAATAATAACATCTACCAAACGACGATCCGACTTGTTAGGAGTACGAATAACAAGGTCTTTTTTATTAAGTCGGTCTACGATACGAGAGGCATCCGACATTTTGTCAAGCATTCGACTACGAATTTCAGAGGTCGAAATAGGGGAGGGAAATTGACCATTTAAAATACGAAGGACGTTAAATTGTTGCATGGTGATTTCGAAAGGACGAAGATGACCATTCAAGTGATTTTTCATCCAGCCATAGGTGTAAATGATATTTACAATGCCTTTTAACCGTTCATTTCTAAACTCCGATTGTTTAATCTCTTCTTGTAAGCCCATAATAATAAATGAGATTTTGATGTATGTATATAAACGGACTATAATGTCAATGTTGGAACATTGTTTGTTGGAAGGTACAAATATCTTGCCAAAATCTTATGTGATTTTGTAGCTATTTGTGTTGGAAGAGCAGTTCAATAAGCGGGTGTTGTGGGAGTCCCTAATTGGGTTATAGATCAGCAATTTACATAAAAAATGGAATATATAAAAGATATAGGTGTTTTAAAACAATTAAAATTTAACACGTAACATTGCCTTTACTTCCGACTTCGTGCGTCCCTGAATTTCATTATCTCCCGAACTAATAACATCCTGATTGGCGAAATAAGTTTGTCCAAAGCGCAACCAACAGGTAAAGTTACGACTAATCTCATATTTCCCTACAATATAAAAACGACTCCCTTTATTGAAATAAGGAGGTACATTAAATGCATATAAGACATCATTTTCATAAGCGTAAATACGTGCATTGTAAGTGTCTGTGTCAAAAAGAGCGAAGCGAGAAGAAATGGTAAATGGTAGGTTACTGGGACGATAATTAATGTCTTGTAAGACGACATATCCTTTTTCTGGCCCATCTACGCCATTATTATAACGAGATATTTCTACGCGACTTTGCAATACAAAACCATTCCCGATTTTATATTTGATATTGTAACGCAGATTCATTTTTTCGTGATTAGTTAGGTAATCACTTGCTGTTTCATTACCGACTGCATTTTTCTTTTTTACCTCATTTCGATAGCGCAGATACATATTTACTCTGCGAGAGTGCTTGTATTCCAACTCAGCTAAGAAGTCAGCACCATGAGAGGGGGCATCAGTTAAAAACTTGAGCCACGGATGGCGATACATATCATAATATGTTTTTAAAGACCATTTTGGAATAGGCTGAATTCTTGCACCAAAATAAATACCTCGCTCATTGTTGGGAGCACTACTTTCGGCAAAAGCTCCTGAATTGAGTGATTGATATTCGGCACTATAATGACGATGCAATACCGATAATTGGATATGCTTGTCTAAATCGAATAAGGCACCATTTAATATAGCAAAGCCTCCATTATCACTAAATGCTACCTCTCCAAATAAATTGATATGTGGCAATACTAAACGATAGTCAACACTTGCATTCAGTAACGAATTTCCTTCAAAACGATACAAATTATGCGGGGCGGCTTGTTGAGAAGAACGCAAAGTGGTATCTAAGCGCATATAGAGGGCATTGACTCCAATCGAATAATTACTACCGCGATATTTCAACCCTCCTCCTAAATGCAATTGATTTACTGCATCTCGATCAAATAACTCACTTTCAGTACGGTGAAATCCTGAACTTTGTAAAGAGGTTACACCCGTATCAAAGCCTCCATCCTCACCAGTAGCATCATCGCCCTCGGTTGTTTCGATAGTTGTATCAGCAGGTTCTACTAAGTTGGCATCAATTGGTTTATAAGAAGCGAAAATCGTAGCATTCAAATTATTGGAACCAATATTGGCAGCTACACCGCGATAAAAATTATTTTCGTCTACCGATGTATAAGGCTTAATAGGTTTGGCTTTGCGAATAATATCCAATACATAACTCCCTTTTCGAAAACCTAAACCCGACCAAGCTACTAAGCCTTGCCCCAATCGAATTTCATAATCTCCTAAAGCCAAATGCCTTACTGGGCCAACATTATTAATGTAAAAATGCGCCGAATAAAAGTCAAATCCACGTTTTTGTGTTCCCCTAAAAAACTCTTCTCCAGGGTCTTTTTCGGCTGTAATTCCATAGCTCAAACGCGTTCCAAAATTATAGCGATAACGCGCATAAATACGCTCAGGTCCTCCTAAAAACTTAGGCCCAACTGTATCAGATACAGGAAGAAACGCCTTTTGATCTTCAAGTGTGCGTTGGTACCGTAACAATAATTGGTTTTTGCCTCCAAAAAGCATCCGACCAATGGGTGTTTTAGCCTTTTCACCAGCATCTACTTGTACAAAATTAGCTAGTAACATTGCCGTTTGAGCATCTATTCCCGGAATTGCTTGTAGCTCATAAATACTCGTAATATCTCCATATTTTTCTCGATACTCCAAAACACTATTCAACTGTTGACTACTAATGGGGAGTTCTGATAAGTCTTCAAATGAGGCTGTATTAATCGCTAAAGGAGAAGCCTGTAAATCACTCAAGGTCTCATAAAAAGTATCGAAATCTATATCTGCATCCTCCGAATCACTCGCAAGATTTTCCAATAATTCATTGGTTAGCTCCTCATTGAAATCGGCAGTTGTTGTATTGCGTTTATCCTTCTTTTTCTTTTGGGCAAGCCCATCCGAAATAGCTGTAAAAAGCAATAAAATACAAAATAAGTAAGCTATGTTAGTTGGCGTTCGCATAATTAAATTGGCTATCGTTCTTTTTTCATAATTTTTTGGGCGTGTCCCCATTTTGCCAATCGAAACTCGTCAGGTTTAAAGCCGTTCCTTATTCGAAAAGGATGGCATTTATAGGAAACCTGACAGGTTGATTGGCAAAAATGGGGTCGGGCTATTCGTTTGTAGTTGTCTCATAGCAACTTGTTCAGCATAGTCCTAGCGGTGTCTTCCGCTGTCAGCCCCGCTAGTCTTTGCTTCACAAAGTCGCCATTTCGTCAAGCTACCACTACTATCCCTCACGCAGCCCCTTGAGGTGTCGTGTATGACGAAAGGAAGTTATTATTTAGCTGTTACTAACGTCCTTTTCCGTAATAAATAGAAATATGGGGAGAATATCCCAGAACAGGGTGAAAACTACCTGCTAGATCTATTTTTACTGCTTTTAAATTGACACCTACTCCAAAAGTTGTTTGAGAAGGAGCAGAGGAATAACCTGCTCGAAGATATAAGGCTTTTACAACTTGATATTCAATTCCTCCTTTAAAAGAGGCGGTATGAGCCATGTTTTTCTCTGCTTCGGCCAATAAAGTGATTTTTTCAGTAGGGCGGTAGCTCGCTCCCACTGTAATGAGGGTTGGGAGTAAGTCATCATCTAAGTCGGTTAGTTGCACACGCAAAGGATTATATATTTGCGCGCCAATTGTGACATCAGGACTAATATCGTACTGTAAGCCTAAACCAAAGGTAATAGCCGTTTTACTTCCGTATTCACTGATAGAAATACCAGCAATATCAAACTCGGCACCTATTCGAAAGTTCTTAAATAATTTACGTCCATAAGTCAGTTTAATATTTCGCTCATTGTATAAGGAGTTACCAAAATAAACACCTCCTAAACCAAATGTGCCACTTTTAGTAGGAATGGCAGCACCAAACGCATACATACTTAACTCACTCATCAAAAAGCGGTTTTCTGCATAAATACCTGCATGAACGCCATCTAATTGCGCTAAACCTGCTTGGTTAGAAAAGAGACTATATAAGCCAGTAGTTGCAACTGCACTACCTCCCATTGCAGCAGCTCTAGCTCCTAAACTATTTTTATCATTTCCACCATTGGCAAAGGTATCGGTGGAAATACTGCATAAAATGAACAGTAGGGCTATTAGTTGGAGTTTCATGAAGATTAGTTTTTTAATATTTAATGTCATCAGTATTCCATAA
>JAHDCM010000055.1 GCA_020629895.1 Bacteroidota bacterium | reverse complement strand
GGATAGCCCGACCCCATTTTTCTCCTTTTACTTGAGTTCTTGCGAGGACACAGAAACGGGCAAAAGGAGAAAAATGGGGGCACGCCCAACTATTCTAAAATCAAGATAAATTATTACTTAAACGGCTCTTGCTAACTTCCGAAAAGTGGTAGTTGGCTCCTTAACAGTAGTTGGAAGGATTTGGTCTAATGCCTGTTTTAAATCGGCAATCAAATCATCCAGATGTTCGATTCCTACCGACAGGCGGATCAGCGAATCTTTAATGCCTACTTTGTGACGCACTTCTACAGGAGTGGCTTTATGGGTCATTTGAGCGGGGTGGCAAAGGAGGCTTTTTACACCTCCTAAGCTCTCCGCCAATTTGAACAACTTTGTCGTTTGTACCAATTCGTGTCCTGCTTGAATGGTATCTTCTTTGAGGCTAAAAGCAATGACTCCTCCAAAATATTTTTGCTGTAACTGAGCAAGTGCATGACTGGGATGACTTTTTAAACCTGGATAATGCACTTCCTCGACTGCTTCGTGCTGCTCCAAAAACTGGGCAATTTTCAAGGCATTGGAGCATTGCTTTTCGACACGCAGGGCTAGGGTGCTAATGCCGCGAATGGTGAGCCAACTATCCCAGGGAGCAAGAATACCTCCTGATGCATTTTGTACAAACTTAACTTGCTCTGCTAATTCTTGGGAGGCCGTGACCACCAAACCTGCGATGACATCGGAATGCCCCGCCAAATACTTCGTAGCACTATGTACCACAATGTCTGCTCCTAGTGCAAGGGGCTTTTGTAAAATTGGTGACGCAAAGGTATTGTCAACCACCAATAAAGAGCCATTTTGATGGGCTAACTCGGCAATTCGTTGTATATCTGATACTTTGAGCGTAGGATTGGTGGGTGTTTCTAACCAGATAAGGCGAGTGCGATGGGTGAGGTTGCGATATACTTCTTCGAGATTGGTGGTATCTACGTAACGGATGCGGATGCCTAATTTTTCGTAAACGTGGGTAAACAGTCGAAAGGAGCCGCCATAAATGTCGTCTACGGCAAGGATTTCATCGCCTGTTTTGAGCAATTTTAAGATACTGTCAATAGCTGCTAATCCACTTGCAAAGGCAAATCCCGCATAGCCGCCTTCTAGGTCGGCAATAAGGTCTTCGAGGGCTTTGCGAGTCGGATTGTTGCTACGAGCATAGTCAAAGCCTTTGTTAACACTAGGAGCTTCTTGTACAAAAGTGGATGTTTGGTAAATGGGAACCGAAATGGCTCCAGTTAGTGGGTCAACTGGTAAACAGTGTAAAATTTTGGTTACTTCGTTCATGATTGGATAAGATTTATGGTTAACAAAAAATGATAACCACACTTATTCATCCGTTATTAGATCGGAAGTAGCTTTAATCAAAAAAGCCTCTTCCGACAAGTCAGAAGAGGCTTTTTCATTTTTAAAAATGATTAAACTCTACCAACTCATCTGTCTCAATTATGGTCTAATTGAGTAGGAAGTGGCACCTTACAAATGAATGCAGGTTGCCAAGGTTTCAAAGGGCCTAATCCCTCCACCTTTCTGGATAAGTGTGATAATAAAAAAGAACGATTACTACGTTTAATGTAGCGAATGCAAAGATAGGCGCAAAATATAGAGACTTGCAAATCTTTTTTTAGCAATGTCATAAAATTATTATTACACAATACATAATCTACTAAATAACAACACAATAAAAACAGATGAATCAAGCATTAAATATTATACTTCGTTTTCCTTTTCTGCTTGCATTGAGTATTTTGATACTGAATGACCATGTTTGGAAATTTCAGTTTCACAATTTTTTAACAGGTAAATTATCTGATTTTGCAGGTATTTTTTTAGTAGGCATACTTGGTTTGATCCTGTTTCCAAAGTTCAAAAAGGGAATATTAGGGCTAATTGGTATTGGTTTTATTTGGTGGAAATCGCCCTATTCACAAACGGCTATTGACTGGTATAATACCTGGGCTATTATTTCGATTGAACGAGTAGTAGACTATGGTGATTTGATAGCATTGGTGATGTTGCCAGTGGCATATTGGTACACACAGAAAAGCAGGGAATCGACTTCGTTTGGGGCGATCCCGCCAATGTTTAAAAATAGTTTGCAAATACTGATTCTTGGTATTAGTGTATTGGCTTTTATGGCTACTTCTCAGGCTCGAACTATTGTTCCTGCAAACCAAAGCTATTCATTTGATTATTCTTTAGAAGAACTCCTGCAACGGATCAATAAGATACAGGCTATTCATCAAGATACGGTTGGTTCCTTTTTGTTTAACTACTACTTATCGACTCATATAGAGAATGCCAATGAGGTGTACCCAAGTGGAGTAGATAGTGTTTATTATTATGGAGTTAATTATCGAGAAGTAGAACATACCTACTACGATGAGAATAATGAAGCATATACGGAAACTGTTTTGGCTCCTGAACGATTCGACACGATTTACCTTCAAGAGGATAGTATTCATTTAAATTATCAAAACTATCATTGGGTGGAACGCTCACATAAAGCTCCTACGGATTGCCGATGGTATTCTATAAATATGCTGATTACTGGTAATACGCGTCGCTCACAAATAGATGTCACCGCCTTTTGGGCAAACTATTGTAAAGATGAAAAGAAGTTGGAGATGGTTGGTGATTATTTTTTGAAGGACTTTGAGTGGTTGTTGATAGATCGTTTGCGCTAAAAGAAAAAAGACCGTATTGCTCTCGCAATACGGTCTTTCTTCTTTCAACAGAGCAGTTTCTACTCTCCTTGTTCATGTAAAGCCAATAAAGGCACCTTCGCTTGAAAAGTCATTTTTTGAGCCGCACTTGATGAAAACAACCGCTGTAACAAGGTGTGCTTATGTGTGAGCATGGCTACTACATCAATCTTATGTTCATCAATGTACTGGTTTACCCCTTCGTAGAAATCATCATGGTCAATAATTTGGAAGTTTATTTTATCGCGATTAGGAAGGGCAGCCTTTAAGTTATCCATTTGCACCTCGTCAGGTTCACGATCATTATCTACATTGACATGAATACAATGGAGCGTAGCATTCGATTGTTCTGCCCAATTTGATACACGCTCAATTTTCACTCGATCTAAAGCATCAAAATTAGTGGCATAAGCGATTCGTGTGATTCCATCAAAGACTGCATTTTCAGGTACTGCCAATACAGGCAGGCTTGCATCTTCTACAATACGTGTTGTCACACTTCCTAGAATTCGATCACGTAAGGCAACGGTACTACGCGTACTCATAACAATTAATTCAAAATTTTCGCGTTTGCTCACCTCCAAAATGGTATCCTCCACCTCTCCTTCTTCCAAAATATGTTCTACATGCACCTCTTGTAGAGCTTCCGTTACTGCCTGCTCATGCATTTTTTGAGCCGCTTTTCGATAACTCTCCAATTCATCAATTTGTTCTTGTTCACGCAGTTCTTTCACTGTTTCAGAAGGTCCTGCTTCATGTGCGATATTAATGCTATAAACATGAAGTGAACAGATACCTATATTAAGCTTTTTAGCAAGATGTAAGGCGTAAGTAAATGCTCGTTGTGAACGATCTGAAAAATCAGTGGGAAATAATAGTTTTTTCATGAAATTGATTATAATTAAGGAAAGTTATTCTTTATCTAACATAAGCTCAAGATAGAAGACTTTTAAGGAATATACAAATTCACTATGCCACATAATACTCATCAGCAATCGCAATTACCTGCGATAAAATATCTATTCCTTTATCTACTTCTTCTTTGGTAATATTTAAAGGAGGAGCAATGAAGATAAAGTTCCACTTGGCGAAGGTAAACATACCCAACTCTTTAATTTTGGCAATCATGCGATAAGTAGGCTCTGAATCTGCTGGTTTAGCATTCCACGGCACTAGTGGCTCTTTAGTAGCACGATTACGAACTAGCTCAATACAACCTAGTAAACCTGTATTTCTAAAATCACCTATCGAAGGATGCTTCTCTTTCAACTCCTCTACCTTAGCTTCTACATATCGTCCCATTTCTGCCGCCCGTTCTACCAAGTTTTCTTCTTCATACACTTCTAGTACTGCTAAGGCTGCTGCACAAGAAACAGGATGCGCCGAATAGGTGAGTCCAAGTGGCAAGGCTTTTTCTTCAAAAGCTGCTGCAATTTCGTCTTTCACAATAATCCCTCCCAAAGGCACATAACCAGCGGTCAAGCCTTTAGCCATACACAAAATATCAGGAACCACACCATGATTTTCTACTGCAAACATTTTACCTGTTCTACCAAAGCCACTCATGACCTCATCATCTATCAGTAAAATACCATATTTATCGGCAATTTTTCGTACCCCCTGCCAATAACCTGGCGGATACTTAATACATCCCGAAGACCCCGATTCTCCTTCTATTAAAATAGCAGCAATACTACTAGGATTTTCATATTTAATGATGTTTTCCATCTGTTCTAAGCAACGAGATGCACAAACCCCTTCACAGCCATAAGCACAACGATATTGATAAGGATTATCTACATGTACCACATTGGGCATAATTTGACTATCAATGGGATGTTTACGCGGATCGCCTCCTGCGGCCATTGCCCCATGTGTGCCACCATGATAAGAGCGATATAAACTCACAATTTTATGGCGTCCTGTGTACACTTTTGCCAATTTCATGGCATTTTCAACTGCTTCAGCACCTCCTAGTGTAAAAAAGGTTTTATTGAGCGATCCAGGAGCTATTTCTGCCAGTTTTTTTCCTAATTTCCCGCGTACCTCTGTCGCCATTCCTGGATATACAAAACTCACCTTTTCCATTTGTTTCACCACTGCTTCTGTCACTTTTGGATGTCCATGTCCAATGTTCACATTCATCAACTGTGATGAAAAGTCCAGATAGGCTTTACCTGCTTTGTCATATACATAAACCCCTTCAGCGCGGTCTGCTACAATTGGGTTTAAGCCTCCCTGTTTTCCCCATGAAAACAAGGTATAACGCATATTATCTTGCTTAATAGCATCTATTTCAGATTGTACTTTAATGGTCATAGTCAATTTATTTGTGCGAGGTGCGAGGCGCGAAATTTTCTATACTTCGAACCTACCACAAAGCACCTCAGTTATTGTTTTGTGATTTTACTTATATGCTTTGTAGGAGGTTTAAATACCTAATCAACAACCATATTTCGTCGCACTTCACGCCTCCCACTTCGCACATTTTTTACGACATCCAATTCGTTCTCGCCTCTGGATTCCATTTCGTAGTTATCTTTTTGAGTTGTGTCCAGAAATGGATCGAACTTTTTCCAGTTATATCTCCTACTCCAAACTTAGATTCATTCCAGCCACCAAAAGAGAAAGGTTCACGAGGTACTGGTACACCAATATTTACCCCTACCATTCCTGCACTTGCACGCAACATGACTTCTCTTGCCATTCCTCCACTTTGGGTAAAGACCGATGCTGCATTTCCATAATTAGAACTATTCTCAATAGCAATGGCTTCATCTACATCTTTGGCACGAATGACTACAATAACTGGCCCAAAGACCTCTTCTTTTGCAATGGCCATATCTGGCGTTACATGGTCAATAACAGTAGCTCCTACATAAAACCCGTTTTCACTTCCCTCAACTTGAGCATTACGTCCATCAACCAATACCTTCGCCCCTGCCGCTTCAGCCTCATTAATATATCGCTCAATACGCTCTTTCGCTTCTTTGGAAATAACTGCTCCCAAGTTTTCACCAGGTACAATTTTACGTGCTTCTACACAAAGACGATCTACAATATGATCAACAGCACCAACACCTACCATTGCGGCAGCAGCCATACAGCGTTGACCTGCACAACCCGACATAGAAGCAGCAATATTAGTGGCAGCCATTTCTTCATGTGCATCGGGCAATACAATAAGGTGATTTTTAGCACCTCCCAATGCCACACAACGTTTCAAGGTAGAAGTCGCACGTTTATACACAATCTTTGCTACTTTTGTAGAACCAACAAAAGAGACCGCAGCAATATTAGGATGATCACAAATCGCCTCTACAATCTCCTTACCTCCATGTACCACATTAAATACCCCATCAGGTAATCCTGCTTCCTTCAACATATCTGCCATCCGAATAGCACTCAATGGCACAATTTCTGAAGGTTTCAAAATGACACAATTTCCTAATGCAAGTGCATTCGGCACACTCCAATGTGGCACCATGTGTGGAAAATTAAACGGAGAAATACAAGCGACTACCCCCAATGGAGCATGTTCGGTGCGGCATTCTACTCCTTTACTTACTTCCATAATTTCACCTGGAACAATTTGTGGCAATGAACAAGTAAACTCGGTCAATTCGACACTTTTCTTTACTTCTGCAAGAGCTTCTCCAACTGTTTTACCATTCTCTTCATGCACCAATTGAGCTAACTCTTCTAAGTTAGCTACTATTAATTCACGATACCGATAAAAAATTTGTACGCGCTCTTTGATAGGCATATTCGACCATGCAGGGAAAGCGGCTTCCGCAGCTTTTACTGCCTCATCCAATTCTTTTGCCCCCGACATAGGAAGTGTAGATAATCGAGATCCATCTAGTGGACATAAAACATCCATACGAGCTTGTCCATTCGCGACATGCTGCCCAGCAATGTAATTCTTTACTTCTGGGTATTTTAAACTTACTTCTGCCATTGTTGACTATTTTTAAGGTTTGTTTTATTTTTTTGTAGCAATTGTAATGCCTTTTTTAACTTGGAGGTGTGCAGGACGATATGTAAAGATTCTTTTCTGAGTTTTTATAAAAAAGGGAGATTAAGGTACGAAAAAGTATTATTATTGGAGTCCTTCTACTAGGCTTTTTTTGTTGTGTTACAGAAAAATAGTATTTTAAACATCTAAAAACTATCCTTTTTAGCATAAAATGAAATTTAACCTTGAATAAAGCACATAATATATTAGATACTCCTATTGAATACTTAAAAGGAGTGGGACCTAAACGGGGCGAAACACTACGAAAAGAATTAGCGATTTTTACCTTCGGCGACTTATTAGAGTATTTCCCTTTTCGATATGTTGATAAAACCAAACTGTATAAGATTCGAGATTTAAACACAGACACCCAAAATGTCCAACTAAAAGGCGTCATTAAATACATTAATATTGTAGGAGAAGGCTTTAAACGCCGTATGACTGCCCTTCTTAGTGACGATACAGGCTCTATCGAATTGGTGTGGTTTAAAGGCATTTCCTACCAGCAATCTTACCTAAAAATAGGACAAGAGTATTTAGTGTTTGGAAAACCGACGCTATTTCGCAATCGGTTTAATATGTCGCATCCACAAATGGAACTGGTCAGTAAAGAAGAAGTACTAAGCCTCGACGGACGATTTGAACCTGTCTATCCTTCAACAGAAAAATTGAAGGCTCGCGGATTGGATAGCCGCGGCATTAATCGCTTGGTAAAAGCCTTATTCGATCGCTTTGATCCCGAAACAGAAATCCCCGAAAACATTCCTCCCGCCATTCGGCAAGAATATCAACTAACAGGCCGAGCAAGTGCTTATAGAAATGTTCACCTCCCCGAATCAGATACCCTCTTAGTACGCGCGCGCCAACGCCTGAAATTCGAAGAGCTATTTATGTTACAGATGGATTTGTATTTGATGAAAATGAACCGTCAACGCAAATTTAAAGGCTATATATTTCCACAACTAGGGGATTATTTCAACACATTTTTCCACGAAAAACTACCTTTCGAACTAACAGGCGCGCAAAAACGCGTACTCAAAGAAATTCGTCGAGATACATTAGGAGGCGCGCAAATGAACCGTTTGTTACAAGGAGATGTAGGAAGTGGAAAAACAATTGTTGGACTAATGACTATGCTTATGGCTATTGACAACGGTTTTCAAGCCTGCTTAATGGCTCCTACCGAAATTTTAGCCCAACAACATTACCACAGCATTTCTAAGATGGTAGCAGAAATGGATATGGACGTAGAATTATTGACAGGCTCTGTAAAAGG
Source organism: Bacteroidota bacterium (assembly GCA_020629895.1). GTDB lineage: Bacteria > Bacteroidota > Bacteroidia > Chitinophagales > UBA2359 > JAHDHP01. Next base: position 3,683 of record JAHDCM010000055.1, on the reverse strand, counting down.
TCGCGCTCGACGTAATATTTTGGAAAAATTATTACTAGGGATGAACCATATTCTAGTAGGAACTCATGCTCTGATTGAAGATGCCGTTGCTTTTCAAAATTTAGGGATGGTTATTATTGATGAACAACACCGTTTTGGAGTAGCACAACGGGCGCGTTTATGGACTAAAAACGAACAACCACCCCATATACTAGTCATGACCGCAACTCCTATTCCACGTACGTTAGCCATGACAGTCTATGGCGATTTAGATGTATCTGTTATTGACGAACTACCACCAGGGCGAAAACCCATCATTACCCATCATCTAAAAGAAAATAAACGCCTGCGCGTATTTGAAATGATGAAGCAGGAAATAATAAAAGGTCGCCAAGTGTATGTCGTTTATCCACTCATCAATGAATCAGAACATTTCAAATATAAAGATTTGATGGAAGGCTATAACAGTATTCAACGTGTATTTCCACAACCCGATTACCAAATTAGCGTCGTACACGGACAAATGAGTACGATTGATAAAGACTTTGAAATGGATCGTTTCAAAAATGGCGAAACACAAATTTTAGTCGCTACAACCGTTATCGAAGTAGGTGTAGATGTTCCGAATGCCTCCATGATGATCATTGAAAGTGCTGAACGTTTTGGATTAGCACAACTACACCAACTTCGTGGACGAGTAGGGCGTGGTAGTGAGCAGTCTTATTGTATCTTAATGACAGACAATAAGTTAACAAAAGAAGGAAAAATCCGAATGCAAACAATGGTCGATTCTACCGACGGATTCAAAATTGCAGAAGTAGATATGAAATTACGAGGCCCTGGCGATTTGCAAGGAACACAACAAAGTGGCATATTGACAATGAAAATTGCAGATATTACCAAAGATCAAAAATTATTGGCCATGGCTAGAGCCGCCGCCGCCCGTGTGATGGATACAGACCCAACATTAGAAAAAACTGAAAACCAAGCACTTAAACATTCACTAGCCATCCAGAAAGCAGGAAATCGAAGTAAATGGAGCCGTATTTCCTAAGTGATTTTCTTTTTATGAGTATTTATTATTTCCTTTTTATATTTCGTGATAATCCCATGTTTACAATTTTATGTCATAAAATTGTCTGTATTTTTAGGAGATATAGCTATTATTTTGTAATATTAAGCGTTCGTTTTTAATATGGGTAAAACTCAATTCCTACACTAAAAAAACCCCTGCAATTTTTCAAACCCTTTCTACTCTTACTACCTAATAAATCATCTTAGGTAAACAGAGAAGATATATCTTAACTTTACATTTAATTTTTACTAACCTTAAATTCATACGTATGCTATATCATTTAACAAAGCAATTGTCTTTGGTATGTATGATTATGACAGTTCTTTTTGTAACTTCCAATCAAACAACCCTCGCTCAAACGGCTGCTGGATCAGGCAGCTACACCATCCAAGTTGCCGCTTTTAAGGATGGAATTCCCTCCAATTTATTTTCTGAACGTGGCTTAACAGGTGTTCGTTCAGATCGAAAAAACAACTTCACAGCTTATTATTATGGCAGCTATGCTAGTGAAGAAGAAGCACAAGCAGCTTTAGGAGACATCACTGGCAAGGGATTTCCCTATGCACGAGTGGTCAGTCCTGCCGAATTAAATCCCAATTGTGCAAGAGAATGTAGCCAACCGGAACCGGTGAAAAAAATTGCACCGCCACCTCCTCCTCCTAAAATTATTGAAGTTGCTCCTGTTCGCGTTCAAATTCGAAATATTTTCTTCGATTTTGACCGTTCAGACCTACGTTCAAAAAGTATTTCTGACCTTACTGAACTAATTACACTACTCAACCAAAACCCTTCTTATAAAGTAGAAGTACATGGTCACACCGATTCGAAAGGATCAAAAGAATATAACGAGCGATTAGCAAAACGAAGAACCTCGTCTGTTATAAGCTACCTTACTAGTAACGGCATTCAGCGTTCTCGCTTACGCGATGTGGCCTTTGGAGAAGAAAGTCCCATTGCCAAAAATGACATTGGTGGCATGGACGCTCCCGAAGGAAGACAACTAAATAGACGTGTAGAATTGCAAGTATATGCGCAAGAAGTGAAAATGGATATTGTAGAACCTATTATTGTTCCTAGCCATCTAAGCGTAGACTAAAGATTCTTATTCTTAATCTAAAAATCAAAGGCTTGTACACGATTAGGTAAGTGTACAAGCCTTTTTTCTTTTTATTACTTTGTTGGGCGCATCCCCCTTTTGGTTAAAAAAGATACTACCAACATCTTGTTGATAGTATCTTTTTCAACCAAAAGGGGGTCGGGCTATCCGCTTGTAGTTGCCTCATAGAAAAAGCGTTTGGCTATATTTGCTGGCAGTGTCTTCCGCTGTCAGCCCTGCCAGCAAAAGCCGCACTGCTTTTCCACTTCAGCAAGCTACCGCTTCTATCCCTTGCGCAGGATCATTCACAAATATCAGCAGGAAAAGAAGCAATCCAGTCCCGTATTAGTGCTACTCCCTCCTCATGAATCATGGTTCTACCCAATTCAGGCATCGCCACATCTATCACATTCGAATTCATACGATAAGGCATAATCGAACCATCGGGATCACCAGGAATAATCGTAAACTGACGGCCTCCCGAACCTTTCCCCGCAGCAATCGGCTGCTTACAAAAGCCCAAATTAAAATTATCTTCTTCTCCAAAATCTAAAAACAAGGCAGAGTTTTTCGCAGGCCCATTCGGACTATGACAATGTGCGCAATTTACATCCAAATAAGCTCTAGCCCTAGCATTCAAGTCGCCCGTACTAGGGTCATCCCATACCGCTGCTTTCGCTACTTCCGACATAGCAGGCACTCCTTCTAAATAGCCCATTGCCACCCATTTATCTAACTGGTTCATCGCACCATCTACATAATCATAGTTTTTGTTGAGGTTTCTTGCTCTTGGGCCAATTGGCAATAACTTGCCATCAAAACTATGACAGCCCTTACAGTCATTTTTATTGGGCATATAATAATTGGTACTTCGTTGGCTACCATCATCATGCACCCACTCCACATCCATAAACTCACTCAAAATGGTAAACGTAGCCGCATCTTGCGCCTCATTCCAAATATAAGAAGCAGGTATCCACCCTGTCGATTTATGAATTAATAAACGGGTTTCTAAAATACGTCGTCCTTGACTAGGGTCACGAAAATCATTATCATAATAAAAAGTTTTGATGATGATCGTTCCCACTGGATAGTCAAACATATCTTCTGCGGTGTACTGTGCCGCTTGCCCATCAGGAAGATAAATAAAACGCGCCTTAGCGGCATAGTCCGAAAATAAGGGCGTGTTCAGATCGTAAGGCAATACTCCCTCTGTCGGACTCATGTTTTTAAGATCGCCTTCAAAAAAATTGTATGCTGATAAGTTTGCATACGGAATCGCTGCCAAATCAATAGTAGGGCCTGGCTCTTCCTTAGTACAAGCACTGTGTAAAAGCATTGCCCCTAAAGCAAGCGTCAATAAGGTTATAAGATATGTTTTTTTCATAATAACTTTTTTACTCATACTATTAAATTTCATCATCGATCTACCAGCAATGACACTGGCGGCAGCTCCGTCGGACGTTTAATCATCAATCGTTCTGGGCGACCACAAGGGATCGCCCCTACGCGTTATACCTTTGTAAAAGCGAT
>JAHDCM010000054.1:7649-12053 GCA_020629895.1 Bacteroidota bacterium | reverse complement strand
ACGCATTGACGGGCGAGGCGAAAAAAGGACACGCCCAGATGATGTTACCTGAACATTAATCCTCCCAACTTGTTTTTGTAGTATTATGGCAAAGAAAATACAAATTAATGACGCGCTTCCAGCATTTAGCTTACCTAATGAGGAAGGGCAATTGATAGACATTAACGATTATATTGGGAAGCCTTTGGTAATCTATTTCTATCCGAAAGATGATACACCAGGTTGTACCAAACAAGCTTGTTCGTTTAGAGATCAGTTTGCTGATTTTACGGACGCTGGTGTAACGGTATTTGGCATTAGTGCAGATTCGCCTGCTTCTCACCAACAATTCAAGGCGAAGTATCGACTCCCTTTTTCGCTCTTATCAGATAAGGGCAATGTGGTACGGAAGCTCTTAGGTGTTCCGACCGACTTATTGGGTTTATTGCCTGGCCGCGTCACCTACATTATTGATAAACAAGGAAATGTAGCACATATTTTTAAGTCGCAAATGGCGGCCGAAAAACATGTAGAAGAGGCATTAGCGACCATCCAAGCCATGAATTAGGAAAGGGATTAAGGTTCACAATAGCCACAGCTTCCTCCACAATCTACGCCTGTTTCATTACCGTTTTGGATGCCATCTTCACAACGCTCGGAGTGATTGATAATTTTGAGGGTATAATCTTCTACCTCACCATAGTTAGGAGAAGTACAGCTCGTTGGATAATCGCCAAAATTCATGGCTACTCGCATTCGGCAAGTACGGGAGGAAATGGTATAGGGAATTTGAAAGCCAATTCTAACCCGTTCATTCCCACTTTTCTGACCAATCATTTCCCCTATATCATTGAAATCTCCATCTTGATTATAATCAATCCAAACTCGCCAATATTCGGTGTAATTACCTGTATTAAATCCGGGGGTTAAGGTTACAAAATAGGCTCCACTAGCTACTAAGTCTACTTCGAAATGGGTAAAATTCCAATAACCGTTATTATTTCCAGATAGGTTATCGACATTGGCAAGGCGTACTTGTTGAATATATTCTTGATTTGTATTTCCTCTTACATCACAATAACCATCTGTGGGGGCAGCTATGGCACAATCAACAGGAAGTGTGCGGTCAAAGTCAGCCTTAAAATATTCGATATAATGGAAATACATGCGGGCTGCTTGTCCTTGTGTGATATTGGAAGCCCCACAAATATCGGCAGCAGGACAACTCATAATATTATTGACTAGTACATCTTCGTATAAAACGCCTCGGCTATCTCTAATTTGTGCATCGTAGGTACACGTATTTAGATTGATTAACTCACAATCTCCTTCGGGTGTTGGTGGGGTATCACATACCAAATCGCCTGTGGTGCTACAAAATGCACCATCGGCTCTTTGTTCGCCTCTTTGGGTGTCATTGGTATGAAATAAGCCAAAGAAGTGTCCTAGTTCGTGAAACCAGAAGTCGGGACCTCCTGGATAATCGCCAATCGCTAACCAGTCTAAAGCTCCCCAACCACCTGCACCGACATCTCCCGTTTGAATCAATGGTACGGCATAAGGATAGTCGGTATAACGATCTCTAATTTCCTCCATTTTATCAAAATCTTCAGGGACATAGTAGTATTGATCGTCACACACTATTTCGAAACGGGTAATTTCATAGCGAAAGTTGATACTATTAATTTCCCACCAGGTGTTTAATTCTTCTATCCATTGGTTGGCAGTAGCCGTGGAGATATTGCCTGTACAGTCAGATTTGTAGACAAGTACGAAGGAAATAGGAAATACGACTTCTGTTTCACAAGGAATACTTTCGCCACAATATACGAGGTAATCATTGGCTTGATGGTGTCCATCGGGAAGGCATACTTGAGCATATATTTCTTTTTTACAACCTATTACGCATAATAAGAGTATCAAATAAAAAATTAGTAAGTTGGGTTTCATGAGCTGAATATCATTGCACATAGCCTATTAGCGGCTAAGAAATTTATGAAAGAAACTTGGGGAGGAAAGCAAATTATTAAGAGATGGGTAGGTTGTTCTTTTAATGGGGCTGTAAAAATACAGAAATGATATGGAAAGCATGTAAAGCTTGCCTACCAAACTTTGTCTTTTGCTAGACATTTAATCACCTAATTAAGTCATAATCAGCATACAAAACGTATCTATTAGTATCATCTTAATTAAAAAGGTAACTCCTTACCAATTTTAATATCTACTTCGTAAATTGTACTTTTACAACACAGCAGCCAAGCTTTTTTATGTTATAAGTACTTAGACATAAGTTTTTCGACAAAAAAACACATAAGGCATATAATAAACATATACATATTATAGAACATTAAGACTACTTATGTGACTTATTTTTCTTATGTGGTTCAAATTTATTCATACATTTAAAACGTCGAAAAACTTTTGCCCATGTATTTATTCTTGGCAAAGTAACTCTTTTTTGGTCATAAAAAAATACTATGGGTATTGGTGAACAGATTTTCCATTTGATCCAGTCAATGGAAAAGCAGGACAAACGTTATTTCAAGTTATATGCTAGTCGTTATCAACAAACGAAGCAGAAGAATACGATTCTTTTATTTGATATTATTAATCAATTAAAGGACTATTCGGAGGAAGAAGTGGAAGAAAAAGCAAAGAAAAAGCATATTAAGCATCTGTCTGTTGTGAAGCATCAGTTAAAAAAAGAATTGTTAAAATCACTTTCTGATTTGTGGTATAATTATGCGGATACGCCTGCTGATGGAGATATTATCAATAAGCTAAGTATTGCTTATAAACTCAACTTTCCAGCACTTGTTTATGAGTGGAATGAGAAGGGTCGAGAACGGTATCCCAATGGAGAAGAACCCGCTTTTCAAGCCTTATTGGATGTTCGAGAAATGACCTATTATCTACATAATATGGGCAAATATAAAGCACAATTAGAAACGCTTTATCAAAACCACCAAACCCATATTGATCTGCTTCAAAATGAACTTATTTATCGCAAGTTGCGAAGTGATGTGTATTATTGGTATTTAACTAATAAACACGCTTTAGAAAATGCTAATTTCGCTGAATTAGAACAACTTATTGATACGCCTTATTTTGAAGATGAATCATTGGCGATTTCTTATATCAGTAAACGATTATTGTATTTTAGTAAATCTATCTATTATCGCTGTAAATCTATATCTAAAAAGCAACTCTTCTACGATAAAAAAATGATACAACTTGGTTTAGATGACAAACAGCTTATTCGAGCTTATCCTTACCATTTTATAGTAGACACTTATAATTATATTCAATCTCATATTGCACTTGGGATCATGGATAAAATAGAAGAAGAACTTGCTAATTTTCAAGAAGTAGGAAAAGAACTACATCCCGAAAGTGCTGCGCATTATCGTTTTCGTTATTATTATACCATTCTTACCTGTACCTATTTTAGCAAGTCTAACCAAACCCATAAAACGATTGCCTTTTTACAAAACCCACTTTTTTGTTCTCCTCAAAGCCCCCATCCTAAGAACTTCCATCATGTTTCAACGATCTATTTCTGTATGATAGAAGCCTTTTTTATCGCAGGGAATAATGAAGTAACACTAGATTGGATTGCTCATTACAAAACCCATTGTCTACCTCATAAAAATATTGATACCGAATTATACATTCGCTTTTTTGAAGTTGCTTGTCATTATAATTTGGGCAACATTCAACTTTGCAAAAATCTACTCACTCGCTTTGATTACTTTTATAAAAAACATCAGCTAACATCAGCTACACTAAGTTTACTATTCCCTTTATTCAAATCAATTATTACGCATCATTCTTCGCCCAATGTCCCAAAAGATGAAATTGAACATTTTGAAAAATTATTGGAAACAATAAAAAACAACGATATGATAAAAACATTATATCAGTGGTTTGTCAATACCTTACACAAATAAAAAAACAACCATACGAATAAAAAACATCTTTTATTTCTTTATCATTCAGCATAAACTTTACGACCATCCAAGCAGTCAACTAATTGATAATCAACCTCCTAATCTTCGCAAACTTATAACCTTTCAAGCTCTTTTTATTGTCCTAAACTTATCGTTAAAAACGTTTCTCCTATTTTAGAAAAGTGGTAATTTTATCTGCTCTTAAAACAATCCTAGTTTTCCCCATAAATCACTCATGTATCAGTAACTCATTATAACCTATGTCTGTTGGAGGCCAGCTCTTTCATTTAATACAATCATTGAATGTTCGAGAGAAACGCTATTTTAAGTTATATGTTAATCGTTATAATAAAAGTAGCGAGAAGGCAACTGTTTTATTATTTGACATTATCAACCGTTTTGAAGAATACTCCAAAGATAATTTGCTCAAACAAGCTACCAAAAAAGGAATCAAAAACCTTCCTTTTGTCAAGAA
>JAHDCM010000054.1:0-7549 GCA_020629895.1 Bacteroidota bacterium | reverse complement strand
ATTTGCTCAAACAAGCTACCAAAAAAGGAATCAAAAACCTTCCTTTTGTCAAGAACCAACTCAAAAAGGAAATACTTAGTGCTATAACAGATTTACATTATAATTCATCCGAACCTCCTAATCCTGGGGATGTCGTCAATAAGCTAGATCTTAGTACAAAGTATTATATTCCAGAAATAGAACAAGAATGGATACAAAAAGGGCGCAATATTTATCCACAAGGGGAGAACCCTGCTTTTCAACTTTTATTAGATGTAAAAGAAATTGGTCGTTTAGAGCATAGCCCCGTCCAAAATGCAGCAAAACTAACCCAACTCTATCAACAACATGAAGAACACATTCATTTACTTTCGAATGAACTAATTTATAGAAAACTCCGTACAAAAGTATTTACTTGGTATATCCAAAATAAACTAGCTCAAAGTCCAAATAATTTTGAAGAATTAAAACAAATCGTTCAAACAGATTATTTTCAAGACGATTCACTCGCACTTACATTCAATAGTAAACGCTATTTATACTTCGCTAAATCACTCTACTATCGTTCTTATAAAAAGATGGATAAATATATGGAGTATATTCAAAAAATGATGAATTTAAGCTTATCCAACCCGCATTATATCCATGCTTTCCCCAATTATGTCATGTCGGATACCTTTAATTATATCCAAACCAAAATCGCTATTCACCAACTTGATAATATAGAAAAAGATTTGGCTCAATTTAAAAAACTAGGAAAAGAACAAAAAGTCAAACTAAGCTACTTCAATCGTTTTTGCTACTTCTATACGCTGCTATCTCTTGCTTATTATAGTCGAATCAATGCTACCCAAAAAACGATTGCGTTTTTAAATGACGAGCTATTTCTCAATCTAAAAAAAGTATCCAAAAGCTATTTACACCTTTCTATGATCTACTTCTGTATTATAGATGCCTACTTCCTAGAAAAAGATTATAAAAACGCTCAGATATGGATCGAAAAATACAATCAACACAAATACATACGCAAAGGGGGCGATAGTGAAATCATGATTCTTTTTTTCGAAATAGCGTGCCACTATCAAGACAAAAATTTCCCTGCTTGCCAAGCCAACCTAGATCGTTTCAAATACCTAAAAACAAAGTACAAAATAAACAATAAAGACTTGTCCCCCTTAATCCAACTTTTTCGCTATTTACTGAGTTTGCAATACAACCCCTTCCACGCTGCTAAAAATAAAGCGTGTATCGAAGCTCTGCAAACCATTGAGCATTTCGACTATCAAAAAACGATTAGTAAATGGGGCATTCAAGTACTACAAAAAATAGAACAGGAAGCTGTAATGAAAAGCGGAGATTTATAAATAAAGGTGAAAAAATACCACTCAATCACTCATTATTATTGGGGCGTGTCCTTCCGTGTGTCTTTCGGAACTGGAGAAATCTGTACAGACGCAAGATTTTGCGTCTCTACCGAATCCTCCAGTTCCGAAAGACACACTCCAGGTCGGGCTATCCGCTTGTAGTTGTCTCATAGATAAGGTGTTCGGCTATATTTGCTGGCAGTGTCTTCCTCCGTCAGCCCTGCCAGCAAAAGCCTCACGACCTTCCTATTTCGCCAAGCTACCACTACTATCCCTCACGCAAAAAACGTTTTATCGTCAATCGTTTCATCGTCTTTTACTTCTTGCCATGACATCGTTTATACTTCTTCCCCGATCCACACGGACATGGGGCATTACGACCAACCTTCGGCATCTTAGGCTTCACTTCTTGTTCTAAAACTTTCTTTCTCATCTCCGCAAGCACTCGCCTGTTTCGCTCTCCTTCTTTATTTATTTGTTTCATCCAAGCCACCATCTCTGCTTCGCTTTTTTCTGGTACTGCTGGTTTATTAGGCAAATAGCTAACCAAACGCTCTTCCCATGAAGGTTTTTGCTCATATTGTGACACTTGAAATTCTGGATGCGAATAATCTCCACTTTTCAATTCATACAAGGCAATACCCGTTTCCCTTGAACCAATCTCCTGAAAGAAACCATCTCTATTGTCATTTTGAACCAGATAAACATAGAAAGCTTCTATTTCAGGAATCAACGCTTTATATGCTTTATTAGCAACGACTCGACATACCAGTTCCAATTCTTGACACCTATTAGAAGTTAGTATTTCTCTAAGTATAGGAATATGTGTTTCATTGGTATGATAGATCGTATCTCGCAAATTTAATACTAGACGGCTATGATTTACTTCATTAGCATCAAACACCATCTTTTTCAAAAACTGATCAATAGCGACCTCTCCATAAGCTTGACAAAGCACACTCACTAACATCTCTCCCTGATAATCTAAATCGTGAAATACCTCATCCTCTATAAACTCAACTCCTCCGTATAATTGATCTATCAAAACACTAATCAACTCTTCCGAATGATGCTTTTCGGCAATCACTGCATACCAAAGAGCAGCTGCCATTGAATCTTCTCCATATTCCTCAATAAATGCCTCCGTAGGGAAATAAGCATTACTTAGAAAATAAATCACTTTCTGTACAATCTCTTCATCAGGGGCATGATCATATAAAAAACGGACTGCTTCTTGTGGCATGATTCTAAAGTCACAAGTTTCAATCGCTTGGAAGGCTTCCGCTTTGGTAGTAATAGACATAATATTTTAGGTGATTGGGTGATTGGGTGATTGGGTGATTGGGTGATTGGGTGATACAAAATTGAATGTTAAGATTGATATTTCCAAATAAAAGTCTTGCTGATAACTCGCTCCCAAAACACAATCTCTTCTCTCCAATCTTTTAAGAGACTGTCTTGATTGTAGAATTGGAGCTAGAAAAGCTAGATTTTTTGACCTAATGAAGCCTTTTTTGAGACACATAGCAGAGCTACGTGCCGAAAAAAAGGTACAATTAGGTCGAAAAAGATGTTTTTTCTAAGCCTAATTGTAAAATCAAGACAGCCTCTAAGTACCTTTGTAGTTAATAAGAACATCTTCTCAACCAAAAATCTGCCCTATGCGAATATATATACTGATCATTAGTATTTTACTTTTGTTCAACTCCATGATGCTTTATGCACAAGCCCCCAACCAAGCAATGGTAGCTGGTTGGATTAGTAACGATAAAAACGAAGCCATCCCCTATGCAGCTGTTGAAATATATAACAGCAGTGATAGCACTGCTATAACTGGTGCAGCAACCGACGAAGGAGGGAAGTTCTCGCTCAATGTACCCGCTGGAAACTATTTTCTGAAAGTATCCTTTCTTGCCTATGCTCCCAAAACAATTACAGACATCCAACTAACAGAAAATACCATGAAATCACTAGGACAAATTACCCTAGAGGCAGAAGGTATTCTACTAGACGACTTAGAAATTGTTGAAGAACGTTCTCAAATGGAATTACACGTTGATAAACGCGTATTCAACGTCGGCAAAGACATGGCAAACATAGGAAGCAATGCCTCCGAATTACTAGATAATATCCCATCGGTCAATGTAGATATGGAAGGGAATGTTAGCCTGAGAGGAAGTGAAAATGTACGCATTTTAGTAGATGGTAAACCTTCGGGTTTAGTAGGCTTGAGCAATACCAATGCCTTGCAAAACCTACAAAGCAGCCTCATTGAAAAAGTAGAGGTCATCACCAATCCTTCTTCCAAATATGATGCAGAAGGAGAAGTGGGCATTATTAATTTGGTACTAAAAAAAGAAAAAGGCAAAGGCGTAAATGGGTCGTTTACAGCTACCACCGGCTACCCACATAATCATGGCTTAACGTACAATCTTAATTATCGCCGCAAGAAAGTAAACCTCTTTTCCAACTTCGGTTTCAACTACCGAGAAGGGCCAGGAGGCGGACATAATTACCTAGAATATGAATTCGAAGAAGAATTGGTCAAGTATCGTACCGAACGTAAGCATGTTCGAGGGGGCTTATCCAATAGCATCCAATTCGGAGCCGACTATTTTCTAAATGATAAAAACACCATTACTGTATCTGGCCTGTACAAATACTCTAATGGTAAGAATAATGCCTCTGTTATTTATCGCGATTTTGACGCCAATGATGTCTTACTCAATACCACTGTACGCACCGATACCGAAGCAGAACCAAGCCACAACCTAGAAGCAGCATTCAATTACACCAAAACCTTCACTAAAAAAGACCAAAAATGGTCTTTTGATGCCAAATATAACCTACGAGATGATACCGAAACAACCGAGTACCTTGAACAAAGCACCGATCCTTTAATTGCCGATTTAGTCCAAAAATCAGATAATACCGAAGATGAACAAAACTGGTTATTTCAAACCGATTATATCCACCCTTTTTCGAAAGATAGTAAGATCGAAACAGGTTTAAAAGCCACTTTTAGAGCTATCGAAAACGATTTCACCGTACAACAACGCTTCGACAACCAATTCGAAATTCTCCCCGAATTTGATGACCAACTACTATACAATGAAAACATTTATGCCGCTTATATAATGGCATCCAATAAAACAGGTAAATTTTCCTATCAAGGTGGCTTACGAGCAGAGTATTCAGATATTCGTACCGAACTGATCGAAAGTGGCGAGAGCAATCCACGCCAATACCTCAACCTTTTCCCTAGTATACATTTAGCTTATGAGTTTGCCAACCAAAATACCTTTCAAGTCAGTTACAGCCGCCGCATTAGTCGCCCACGCTTTTGGTATTTACTCCCCTTTATCACCTTCAGCGATCGGCGTAATCGCTTCGGAGGAAACCCCAATCTAAATCCAGAGTACACCGATTCTTATGAAGCGGGTTATCTCAAAAACTTTGACAAAGGAAGCTTTTTGGCAAGTGCCTATTACCGACATAGTACAGGCGTTATCGGTCGAATTACCCTTGTCAATGAAGCAGGAAACACCGACCTAAAACCTATCAACCTAGCTACCAAAGATGCCTACGGTGCTGAAAGTAACCTAACCCTTAACCTCACTCCCTGGTGGCGATTAACTACCAATGCCAACGTTTTTTACTTCGAAACCGAAGGAGAATATGAAGGCGTGGATTACAGTACTTCTGGAACGACCTGGAATGCCAAAATGAATCACAAGTTCAAACTTCCTGGAAAAATAGACCTACAAACCTCTTTCGATTACCGCGCCCCCCAAAATAGCATTCAAGGACGCATACTATCCATGTATGCTTGGGATGCAGGAATTTCTAAAGATCTATTAAAAGACAAAGCAACACTTACCTTTAGTGTTAGAGATTTACTAAATACACGTAAACGTAGAATGATCAACGATACCCCCGAACTGTATTCCGAATTCGAATTTCAATGGCGATCACGTCAATTTTTATTGTCGTTTAATTATCGCTTGAACCAGAAGAAAAAAATGGGAAGATATTAAGACAAACTAAAAAAGGGCGAATAAGAATATATCCTTATTCGCCCTTTTTTATGCACTCATTAGACTACTCACTCACTATCACCCTAGCCGTCTTCTTCACTTCCCCCTGCTGTACATTCACCAAATACACACCAACTGCCTCTTTTGCTAAATTGATGCGCTCCGTATAAAAACCATTCGTAACCTGCACCTGCTTACGTACCACTTCACGTCCAGCAATATCGGTAATTAACAACTCAGCCATCCCATCTTGTAAGTCTTCAGCCGTCACCTGAAAAATCCCTTCACTCGGATTAGGAAAAATCTGAACAGTACTTAGCGCGCTCTGATTCACTGTGTTACCAGATAAGTCAGATTTTGCAATAGGAGCCGCTTTATCTTCACAACAAGCCTCCCAAGTAATCGTTTTCTTCACACGGTAGCCCACTGGAATATTAACCATAAGTTGTTTACCATCGCGAATCACCTCCGCCTGAATACGCTTTCCAGGCTCATTCATCTTCACATATTTCACCATATCACAACCTGTACTAATAGATTCTTGATCCGCATGAATAATCACATCTCCTTCCTCAATACCTGCTTGTTTAGCCGTTCCGCCAGCCATCACCTCAGTAACAATCGCTCCACTGCTACTTTCCAAACGCTCCAAACGCAAACCAATATAAGGACGCTTCTCTATACTCACCACCTTCTCACAGTAGTTGGTACAAGCAATATTCGCTTCGCCATCCGACTTAAATTCCATCGTAATAATCTCCTGATCAGTGCGGTAACTACCACTAATATTAATCGCCGCATCTGGGTTTTCGGCAAGGTACTTCGCCACATCAAAATCCTGTACCTGCTCGCCACGTAAAATAACACTTTTCTGTTCCTCACCATCCGTACTAATAATACTCAGGTTAGAAGAACGATGCACTGCTTGTTGTGCTTGTGCTTGTATAGCCCAACCCATAGAAAGGGCCACAGCTAAGGTCAAAAGGGGTCTATTAATCAATCTCATGTATGTTTGATTTTATTTAATAAAAGGAATATGCAGAATATAGCTTATCTATTACCATTGCTGACCAATGGCTTCGCTATCTTGATTGTACGATCAAGACAAGCTCTCAAAAAATAATAGGTAGTATTGTTTTAAATAGATGTGTAGTAGCCTAAAAGCATCGAAAACCAAGCCATGATCACTCAAAAAATGTTAAAAAGAATATAACATAAGATACAAGCCAACAGCTTGACTAAACATAACAATGTATAATTTTAACCGCTTGTTATACGCGTGCTTATTTGTAGGCAATTGCGGCAATAATAAACTATAAAAACGGTAAATGCAATAGTATTTTCACGATCTAATTACATATTTTTCAAGGCCATAAATGCCAATTTTCATAACATTGTAATTGTGTCGTTTTCCTTAACTTTCCTTAACTTTCTTGCCACACACACAAACCTTTCCACTCACCCACTGTTAATCTTAAAATAACATCAATCAACCAATCCACCACTATGTTTAATACGATCAAATTACTAGCCATTATACTAGCCAGTCTTTTACTAACCGCCAATGCTTGTTCTAGCAGTAAAAATAAAAGTAGTGCTACCCCACAAACCCAAACCACACAACAAACAGCCACAACGACCCAATTAGCAAGTTTAGAAAAAGCCTATTTCGCTGCTGGCTGTTTCTGGTGTGTCGAAGCCATTTTCGAATCAGTAGAAGGTGTCGAAGAAGCCATTTCAGGTTATACAGGTGGTAGCATCAAAAATCCCACCTACAAACAAGTTGCTTCAGGACAAACCCGCCATGCAGAAGCCGTCGAAGTCTATTTCAACCCCGAAGTCGTCTCCTACCAAACCCTACTTGATGTCTTTTTCGGCTCCCACAATCCCACTAGTGTAGATCGCCAAGGCCCTGATGTTGGCCCACAATATCGTTCAGGTATCTACTATGCCAATGAATCACAAAAAACCATTGTAGAAAGTTATCTCCAAAAGTTAAAAAGCGAAGGACGTTACAAAGCTCCAATCGCCACCGAAATTGCCCCCCTTACTATCTTTTATACTGCCGAAAAGTACCACCAAAACTACGAGCGACTTAATCCCAATAATCCCTATGTCCAAAATGTATCCATCCCTCGCCTCAAAAGTTTTCAAGCCAAATTTCCAGAG
>JAHDCM010000053.1 GCA_020629895.1 Bacteroidota bacterium | reverse complement strand
GGCGTGTCCCCATTTTTGTTGAAAAAGATGCCACCAGCGAGACGCTGGCGGAAGCTTCTTTTTCAACAAAAATGGGGTCGGGCTATCCGCTTGTAGTTGCCTCATACCCACTTGTTCAGCATAATCCTAGCGGTGTCTTCCGCTGTCAGCCCCGCTAGTCCTTGCTTCACAAAGTGGCTATTTCGCCAAGCTACCACTACTATCCCTCACGCTTCACTCAATCACTCATTCGCTCATTAAATAAATGCCCAACTCTACTACATATCAACTCAACACACTTTCGCAAGCCATCATTAAGGCATTGCTGTACTATGATATTTTTAGTTATCCGCTTACTAAAAATGAAATTGAACAAAGTATTGAGGTAGAGGAGTTTGCTACTAATGATTTAAAGCAGAGTTTAGACCTACTGAGCCAACACGCACTCATTTATAATTTCAATGGCTATTACTCCCTCAAAAATGACTTTCAACTCGTAAAACGACGCTTAAAAGGCAATGAAAGAGCTAAAGAAATGATGAAGACGGCCCATCGTATGAGCCACTTTATGAGTTACTTCCCATTTGTGAGAGCCATTTTCCTATCAGGTTCGATCTCCAAAAATTACATAGATGAAGAGGGAGATATTGATTATTTCCTCATTACCCAACCTGGCAGATTGTGGATCGCCCGTACCATTTTAATCCTCTTTAAAAAAATATTCCTTTTCAATTCACATAAATACTTTTGTGTCAATTACTTTATTGATGAAAATCATTTAACAATTGAGGAGCAAAATATATATACTGCAAAAGAAGTCGTAACTTTGATTCCAATGTATCACCAAGAATTGGCCAATAATTTTTTTGCTGCCAATGACTGGACAAAACAATATTTTCCCAATGCTATGGTGCCAAGTACAGCACAAGTACCCACTTTTAAAAGAAAATGGCTGCGAAGCTTGCTAGAAATGTTATTCAATAACGCATTGGGAAATCGTTTGGAACAATGGTGCATGCAACGAACACAACAACATTGGAATAAAAAGTTTCACGATTACGACAAAGAGCAATTCGAAGTAGCCTTAAAAACAAGAGAAGATGTTTCTAAACATCATCCCAACAATTTTCAAAAACGAGTGTTAGAGGCTTATGCAAACGGAATTACAGACTTTGAGGCGCAATTTAATGTGAGCCTTACCAAAGCTGCCTCCTGAAACCTCAATCAAGAAGCATGTCTAAAATACTATTTACTCATTCCTACTTTTATCGCTTTGATCCTAAAATGTGGAAGGATCAGCGACCATACCCTCCTTATGGTACTATTTACGCCGCAGCACTAATGCGCGAACAAGGGCATGAAGTAGCACTATTTGATACCGCACTTGAAGAAAACCCACACAAACTTCCTGCTATTTTAGATGATTTTCATGCGGATTATTTAGTCATTTATGATGATGGTTTCAACTACTTGACTAAAATGTGCCTGACCAATATGCGAGAAGCTGCACACGAGATGTCGAAAGTAGGGCAGGAAAGAGGCTGTAAGGTAATTGTGTGTAGTTCTGATTCTACTGACCATTACGATAAATATCTCGACAATGGAGCCGATTTTGTCATTTTAGGGGAAGGTGAAATTGGACTCAACGAACTCATTGATTATCTGAATGATAAGGGGGAAGACTTTGAGCAAATTATGGGGATTGCTTTTCGTAGAGATGGAAAGACTATCAAGACGCTGAAACGCCCTGTACTACGAGATTTAGATCAATTGCCCGATCCTGCTTGGGACTTAATTGATGTAGAGTCTTATCAACGTATTTGGGAAGGGAGTCAGGGTTTCCGTTCCTTGAATATTGCCACAACTAGAGGCTGTCCTTATAAGTGCAATTGGTGTGCGAAGCCTATTTATGGAAATCGTTATAATAACCGTTCTCCACAGCGGGTCATCAATGAAATTGAAATGCACATCAAGCAACATAAGGTGAATTATTTCTGGATGTGTGATGATATTTTTGGCTTAAAGCCTGGCTGGGTACAGGAGTTTAGAGACCTTGCCAAAGCCAAAAATCTCCAATTCAAATACAAAATACAATCGCGGGTAGACCTCCTCCTAAAGGAAGATACGATTGATGCGCTTGCTGATTCGGGATTGCATGAAGTATGGGTAGGTGCCGAGTCTGGCTCTCAAAAAATACTGGATGCGATGGACAAAGGGACGCAGTTGAAACAAATTTATGAGGCGACCCGCCTACTCAAAAAGAAAGGGGTGCGGGTTTGTTTCTTCCTGCAATTCGGCTATCTCGGAGAAACACGCGAAGATATTGACAAAACCATCCAAATGCTCCTTGATTTGATGCCGGATGATATTGGTATTTCGGTTTCCTATCCCTTACCAGGTACCAAATTTTATGATAAGGTAGAGGCTCAAATGAAAGACAAGCAAAATTGGGAAGACTCGGACGATTTGGCGATGATGTTTGAAGGGACTTATGGGTCTGCCTACTATAAACGTTTACATCGTTATGTACACAAACTGTATCGACGTAAACAAGGCTTTGAAAACCTTAAATTAGCCATACAAGCACCGACAAAAGTCGATAAGAGAAAATTGCGTTCAGTGCTTGCCAATGCTTATTATGTACCAGGAGCTTTTGTGGATGCATACCGTCTAAAACGGCTAGAAGTGGAAAAACAATAGGCGATGAGTACAGCAGCATTTGACCCTGTGGCGGCAGGTTATGACCAAGAGTTTAGCCATACAGCTATTGGTTATCTCCAACGTAAGGAAGTCTGGAAATACGTAGAACAAGTATTGGAGGCAGCAGAAAATAAAGTACTGAATATCCTAGAATTGAACTGCGGTACGGGAGAAGATGCCCTATTCCTAGCGAAACGAGGCCATCAAGTACTGGCAACGGATATTTCGAGTGGGATGGTGGGCGTAACCGCCAAAAAAATAAAAAAAGCTGGACTTGAAGCCTTAGTGAACACAAAGACACTTCGTATCCAGCAATTACAACAATTAAGCAACCAGAAATTTGATCTTATTTTCTCCAATTTTGGAGGTTTAAACTGTCTCTCAGCAGATGAACTAGCAACGATGGCTAGTACATTACCAACGCTACTAAATCCCAATGGGCGATTAATAGCTGTTGTGATGTCTAGTTTTTGTGTATGGGAAACAATCTATTTCCTCGCAAAAGCTGACATTAAAAATGCCTTTCGAAGGAGAGATAAGGAAGGAGTCGTTGCTAATTTAGGAGCCAGTGATATTCATACTTGGTATTACAGCCCTTCGACATTTACAGCCTTTTTCAAGACATCCTTCTATCGGGCAGCAATTAAGCCGATTGGTATTGCCGTTCCTCCTTCGTATCTCAATCCCTTTGTCATAAAGAGAGGCTGGTTATTACGAGGAGTTAAAACATGGGAACAGCGACTCAACCAGTATCAAGGATTAGGAGCTTGGAGCGATCACTATTTAATTGATTTGAAATTAACACAACATTGAGCGTATTTTTAGCACATGGTTATTTCCTCCACGAGGATGAGAAGGAGCAGAAAATAATGCGCCCTTACCCGCCATTAGGCTTACTGTATATTTCTGCCTATTTGGAGAGACATCAGATAAAACATGAGGTGTTTGATAGTACTTTCTCAAACAAAGTAAGTATTAAAAAACGCCTATTGGGGTCGGTACCCAAAGTCATTGCCTTATACACCAATTTGGTGACGAAAGTGAATGTCGTCGAAATTATGCAGTTTATTCGTGCCAATAAAGTATTTGAGAATAGTTGGATTGTATTAGGTGGCCCTGATGTTCGATACAATGCCGAAAACTATCTCAAACATGGGGCAGATGTGCTGGTAGTAGGAGAGGGAGAGGCTACTATGCTCGAACTCGCCCAAACGATGCTTGCCATTGACAAACCCAATTTTGCCCATATAGACGGTGTGGCCTATCTCAATGAACAAGGAGAAGTGGTAGAAACCAATCCTCGTAAGCGAATACGTCCTATTGACAGTTTGCCCTATCCTAACCGAGCCGCTATCAATATCAAGGCTTATTTGGGGGTTTGGAAGCTGTATCATGGACATAGTGCGATGACAGTCAGTACCCAACGCGGTTGCCCTTATACTTGTCGTTGGTGTAGTACGGCTGTTTATGGACAAAGTTATCGCCGTCGTTCTCCCTCTATTGTAGTAGATGAACTAGTGCATATCAAAGAAAACTTTAACCCAAATACTATTTGGTTTGTAGATGATGTGTTTACGGTTAGTCATAATTGGCTAAAGGCCTTTGCCGAAGAGATCAATGCTAGAGATGCGATTATTCCTTTCGAGTGTATCACGCGTGCTGATCGGATGAATGAGGAGGTGATACAATTACTCAAAAAGGCGGGTTGCTTCCGCGTGTGGATTGGTTCGGAAAGTGGCTCCCAAAAAATTATTGATGCAATGGATCGCCGAGTAGATGTGCAGCATGTCCGCAATATGATTCGTCGCTCAAGAGAAGAGGGCTTACAGGCTGGCACCTTTATCATGTTGGGCTACCCTGGAGAGACAGAGGCGGATATTGAGGAAACCATTACCCATCTTAAAGAATCGAATCCCGACCAGTTTACCATTACGGTTGCTTACCCAATTAAAGGAACAGGCTTATATGAGGAAATTGAGGATATTCGTACTACGAGTCCTGATTGGGGAATGAGTACCGACCGTGATATTGATTTTAAGCGGACTTATCCAAAATCTTATTATAAGTATGCTGTGAATCGGGTGGTAAATGAAGTGCATTTGTATAAAAAACAACTGAATAAGGAGTTGTGGACAGTGGAGGGAATGAAGATGTGGGCGAAGGTGAGTGGGGCTAAGTTGGGAATGTGGTGGCATCGACGGGGAGTGGAAACGCGTGAGGGATAGTAGCGGTAGCTTGGTGAAGCAGAAGCCTTGTGGAGCTACGCCTAGCAGGGCTGACAGCGGAAGACACTGCTAGGCGAGTAGCGGAACAGGCTTGTGTGAGCCAACTACAAGCGGATAGCCCGACCTTTTTTCGCCTTTTTTGCCTGCATTCTTGCATAAATATAAAAATGGGTAAAAAAGGCGAAAAAAGGACACGCTCAGCTATTGATGATTGGGTGATTGGGTGATTGGATTATAGGGTGATGGGATGACTGAATGATAGGGTGATTGGATTATTGTTTGACGATTTTAATCCAGGGAAATGGGGAGCTAATTTTGCCTAGTTTGGAAGCCACTTTATTGACAAATTTGTTGGGTTGATACAATATTTGGTGGGGATAGTTTTGTAGGAGATTCCAGTTGAGGTGATGATAATATTGCGCCATTTCGGGTACGCCCATTTGGGTATAATAAGTGGAGCTACGCTGTTGGGCGGCAGGGATTTGATGCGTGTGATAAAAAGGGCTATCAAGTATATGGATTTCGCCATTGGGACTGAGTAGTTCGAAGAGGCGTTGTAGGAGTAAATTGGGATCGGGAAAGTATTGAAGTACGCTGTTGATCGTTATATATTGGAAGATTTGCGGATGAAAGGCAGCCTCAAAAATATCACCATATACAAAGTCTAAATTACTTTTTTGAAAGGCTTGAACAGCTTGTTGAAGTTCGGTTTCATTGATGTCGATGCCTGTGACAGATAGTGAAGGACATTGCTTGGCAATTAGGTGACTAAACCAGCCATTTCCTGCTCCTAAATCAAGTAAGTTACCTGTTTTTTGCTTGTTTATATAGCTGATAAAACGATTGGCAGTGGTGGCACGCATTTGCCATTCTTTGTAATGAGGATAGGTGGGAGGAACGCTTGGTAATTGTTTGATTTGTGTGATATTGAAGACGCGTTGTTCTTTGTCTCGTACTTTGATATAGGCGTCTTCGAAGGGGAGGGGGGGGGTGAGGTAATTGAGTTGTTCTTGTTGTTGTATAATGGCTTCAGTAGGGTATGCTTGCATGTTATAAAGGTGTGTTTATGAAATTAGAACGAATTATTAGAATCCTACCATACCTTATAATTGTGTGTTTTTATATACTCAATTATGGTTTTTTTGATTTTAATGGATTGTATGGACAAGATGCACATATTTATCTACAATATAGCGAAAAAATTTTGGCTTTTTTGAAGGAGGGGATACATCCTGGAGATTATCATTGGCCAGTTTATTATCCTTTATTAGGAGCTGTATTATCCCTTTTTTTTGGAGGAAATGTATTGTTTACTTTGCAATTAGTGACTGTCTTATCTTTTGCAGGAGCTACCTACTTTTTAATTCGATTATTGCATTTACTCTTTCCAAATGCAAATTCATTTATTTCCTTATTTGTAAGCCTTTGTTGGTGTTGCTCGCCTTTTATGTTGCGATTATCAATCGTAGTGATGTCTGACATGATGTCCTTTTGCTGTATGCTTGGAGCGATTTATTATATTTTTAGGTATGCAAAAGAGACGACGACTACTCATTTTTTGTTATTGACAATGCTAGGCTGTTTGGCTGTGTTGACAAGGTATCAAATGGGGATTTTGTTGTTTATACCGTTGTGTTATTTGGTTGGGGTGATTGTTAAAAAACGCGCTTATGTGGATATTGTAGTAGGGGGATTACTGGCAATTTTATTGTTTTTACCACACTTTTATTTCAAAGGAGGAGGTGCTTTTTCTTTTAGTGAGAACCCTGATTTACAGGGTTGGTCAATCCTGAATTTTTTCGGGAATCAAGCAACAAATGAACAGGTGTTTTACAAGTATCCTAATATTGTTTATGTCTGTTCTATTTTTGTTCACCCTGGCTTCTTTTTTCTGGGAGGGGGATTGATCTTTTGTTGGCGGCAACAAGATTTTTCAAATAAAGAATGGCTATTACTTGGGGCAAGCATGGGAGTTTATCTCCTATTTTTTGCGGGGATTAAATTGCAGAATGACCGCATTTTAAGTGCTGCTTTTCCTTTATTGACGATTGTTTTTTTTCCTGCATTTAAGCGATGTCAAGATTATTTGAATACGAGGCTAATGAATTGGGATGGGAAGTTTAAAGGTGTACAAATAGGAGGTGTGTGTTTTCTATTTTTTGTATTGGGCTTATTGAATGTGTACACGGTTAATTGGTATTTGGAGCTACAACGATTTGAGAAAGGAGTTTGCCAACAACTCAATACATATTTCCCTACTTATCAACATTTGATTACCTTTGGAATGGAAGGGCCAATCTATTCTTATACTGATTATCAAGTACATCAAATTTCAGAAGCGATTGTTGAGAAGGTGGAAAGCCCCACCTTATTATTATTAAATGATAATATGTTGAATGCTAGTTTTAAAGGCTCAGTGTATGATCAACGGATACGAGCTATTTACGCCGATTTTGAGGTGGATGAGCTAGAACAATTAGCCAAAGGCTGGGTTTTGTATGAAGTGAGATAAGTGGGGTTATGAAAATGAATATAAAACATATCGTGTTTATTTGTCCTGCTTTTCCTGATTCGGAAGAGCCAAGTACTTGGGTGCCTTATATACAAGTATTTCTTAGAAACTTTAAACAACAATATCCAACTTTAAATATTCGGCTTATTGCCGTTCATTTTCCGAAGCAGAAAAGCCATTTTTTTTGGCATGGTATAGAAGTCTTTAGTTTGGGGGGGCAACTGAAAAAATTACCTAAACGTATTTTTATTTGGAAAGCTCTTTGGGAGCAATTAAAAGCGATTCATCAAAAAGTCCCGATTGATATTATCCATAATTTTTGGGTGACAGATTTGGGGGTATTAGGGCAACAGTTTGCCAAACGATATGGCATTAATCATGTCTTGTCTTATTTGGGGCAGGATGTGAAGATAAATAATAGGTATCTTCGGTTTATTGATTTTAATTACTCTAAACATATTTTCATAACTTCATGGCAGTTTGGTCAGTTTAAGAAGCATTTTCAAGTAGCTTCTAAACAACTTATTCCGTGGGGAGTAGACGCTTCGATGTTGCCTAGCTTATCCTTGCCTCGTTCGATTGATTTGATTGCAGCGGGATCATTAAGTGCCTTGAAACGACACCATATTTTGTTGGAAGTGACGAGGGAATTGTACCCATTTTTTCCAAACATAAAGGTTGTTTTGATCGGCAATGGGCCTTTGGAAGAAACATATCAAACTTATATTGATGAAAATGGACTTTCTGAAGTGGTAGAAATGAAAGGGCAATTAAAACATTTGGAGGTCTTGGCATTATTAGGACAATCTAAGATATTAGTACATACTTCGGAGTATGAAGGAATGGGGTATGTATTTGCAGAGGCATTAGAAGCTGGAGCTTATACGGTATCTTTTGAAGTGGGCATAGCTGGTTGTCATTCTAAAAGTATTGTTGTGAAAAATAAAGCGGAA
This sequence comes from Bacteroidota bacterium, assembly GCA_020629895.1. GTDB lineage: Bacteria > Bacteroidota > Bacteroidia > Chitinophagales > UBA2359 > JAHDHP01. The sequence goes on along the minus strand of JAHDCM010000053.1, from coordinate 3,696 downwards.
ATGGAAAAGACCATTAAACAATTGCTTCTAAATGGTGATTGGGATTTTTCACCTGCCAATACCTTTCCTATATCTCGTACTATTGCCGAGCATTTAGCTGTTTATTGTTCATTCTAATTTCTTTTTCATTGAGTCAACTTTTACCCTTCCATATTGATAAAGGTCATTTAACTGAACAACCTATCTTAGATATACGTGATTTGGTAAATTGGAAAAAAACTAGAAAGGTGTATAATTTTGATAAATTACCTTCGACGGCTATCCTTTCTATTTTTGCTTTACCTAAACAACGTTTGCAGTTTTGGAAAATCAAAAAACTAAAAGGTATTACAGGAGAGAATTATCTATTGAAAAAAGAAAATTGTTTGTTTTGCGCTGCTTCTACGAATGGTGCTCCTGCTATTGTGATGCTCTGTGAAGAATTGCGTGCTTTGGGAGTAGAGCGGTTTATTTTTATTGGTTTAGGAGCCTCTATGATTGAGCAATTGGAAGTGGGAGATATTGTTTTTGTAGAAGAGGCATTTGCAGGTACTGGTGCTAATTATTATTATCAAGAAACTAGCCGGATACAGGCAGAAAGACAAGCGATTTCTACGATAAATTTGGAACATAATGATTTGAATATTTCATCGGTTAAGGTATGGAGTACGGATGCCCCTTTTAGAGAAACTAAAAGTTTGAGAGATTACTATTTGGGACTTGGAGCGAGTGTTGTAGAAATGGAAACAGCAGGTATTTATGCCTTTGCGAATTACTATGGATTAACTGTTTCTAGTTGTTTAATTATATCTGATCATTTATTTGATCAATGGTCACCTCCGAAAGATATACAACTGGTTCAACAACAGTTTAGGGAATTGTTCTATTTTATAAAAGAAAAAATTAAGGAGCCATTTTCATGAGTTTAAAAGAGCAGTCATTGGTGAGTATTGTCATTCCTTTCTTCAATGTAGAGCTATATCTTGATCGGGCGATTCAATCAGCGTTAAATCAAACGCATCCTTTGATTGAAATTATTTTAGTTGATGATGGTTCTACTGATCAATCTGGACAGATTGGGACTGGTTATGCCGAACAGTATGAGCAAATACAATTACTTTCGATACCTAATGGAGGGCCGGGCTATGCCAGGAATAGAGGCATGGAGTTAGTAACAGGAGAGTATCTGGTTTTTTTAGATGCTGATGATGCCCTAGAACCCAATATGGTGGAGGTGATGCTACGAGAACTTAGAAGACAGGCTGTGCAAGGAATGGTATGTAAGTTTACGCTTTATGACAAAAAACTCAATGCATTTCGCAAAACGGGTTGGAAGCTTGACACAGATCAAGTGGCGGGTGATCAAGCTGTTATTGAAATGTATAATGGATGTATTGCTTCTACGATTTGGGCGAAAATATATCAAAGTGATATTGTTAAAACTATTCGTTTTCCCGAAGGACTTTGGTTTGAAGATCGTCCTTTTGCAATGGAATATTTTTTAAATGTGGAGAAAATGGGCTTTGTTGATGCCAGTTTGATTAATATTTATGCTAGAGATACGTCAATAACTCGACAAACGATTACTGCTAAACGTATTGAGGATCTGCACCACATCTATAAGATGGAAATAGAATTAGTAGATAAGTATCAAAAAGGAGCTTTAATGGAAGCGACTATAATTAATCATCATTTGCGTACTTTTTTGGAAAGTTTTTTTGTATTGATGTTAGATCAAAAGGAAGTGGATAATATAGAGGAGTTGCAAGTTTTATATTTAGATTATATTCGGCAATTTAGAAACCACATCGCTGTCAGAAATTATACTTTAAGTGCTAAAAAGACATTTTTATTACGTTTATTAGAAAGCCCTAAATGGATACCCTGGTCTTGGAGTTTTTTCTTAATTTCAAATATCAAAAGAAGAACCTATAAGAGCATTAGTAAGTTGAAGTTGAGCTAACTGTTTGGTTATTGATGACATAGGTTTGGGTGGCGTAAGCATTTAATTGTGTATTGTGAGATACCGAAATAATAGCCATTTTTTCTTGTTGACTGAGTTTTTGTAAATACGAGAAAATAAGGTGTTCCATTTCTTCATCTTGTTGATTGGTTGCTTCGTCTAAAATTAATATTTTAGGTTGCTTATATAATACGCGAACTAAAGCCAAACGCTGTTTTTGCCCTCCCGAAAGACGAGTGCTATTGTGTTGAAGGTAAGTATGGTATTTTTCAGGTAGTTTGTCAATGACCTCTTGTAACTGAAAAATACGACAAAGCTGTTTAATATGGAGGAAATCATCTGCTTCCAAAGATGTACCCATTGTAATGTTGTTGAGCAATGTTCCACTAAAAAGATATGGTTGTTGAGGAATGTAATTTAAGAAAGAGAATAGCTGGTATTGTTGAATTTTTTCTTGATCAAGGAATACATGCCCATTACTGGGAGATAATAACCCCATTAATAAATGTAAGAAGGTTGTTTTTCCGACACCAGAAATTCCATTGATTGTAACAAAGTCTCCTGCATTTAGATGGAAGGAAATATCTGATAGGATATTGGTCTGGCCATCATAACTAAATGAAACATTCTCCATTCGTATCGTTTGGTGGAAATCATTGATACTGGTTTTTTGTTGTTGATTGAGTAATGTAAATTGATGATGAAGGACATCTATCGAAAAACTATGTGACCTAATTTTAGTTAATGCTCCTAAGATACGACTTAAAGAGGGGATAAAACGGAAACCTAAAGCAGCAAAGGTAGATATTAAAACTAGGTCATTTGTTTTGCTGGAAAGAGTGATATACGCCAAACCTCCTAAACTAGCAATCATACATAACTCTAGGTATTTGGAATAGTTGACTGTGGAACTTTCTAGTAAGGCTGTAACCTCATTTAGTTTTTCCAATCGTTGGTAGAAACGTTTTAAAAAGAAGGATTCGTTATTAGAACTTTTGATTTCTAAATATCCATCCAATATATTCATTAACTCAGAATTAGCAAGAGCTAATGATTCTTTATAAGTGGTGTTGATGAGCTGCATCTGAGATTGTTTAGTCCAATAAATGATGAGGAAGAAAACAGATAGTATTGCTATCAATAATAGGGTAAACTTGAAATAAAAGAATAAAAGAAAAGAGGTAATAATAAGTAGAAAAAAGAGTTCGCTCAATAAATAAACAAAAGGTTGTAAAAAACGACAACAAAAATCTTTAGAAACCTTGATTACTAGGCTAAATACATTTCCTTTATCTTGTGTTTGGTGATGCAAATGTCCTTGTGATAAATATACTTGAACATTCTTAATGGCGATCTCATTTGATAAATTATATAAATAATGGATGAACCGTTTATTGTATCTGATTTGTAAGATATTTTTAATGACGTAAAACAAGAATAAAAACAATAAACTTATAACAATAAATGGTTTGTCAAGAGAGATGAAATCAATACCATAATGTTCCAATAGCGATTGGAATTTATTTTTATCTAGTAATAATGCAATAATGGGAATTAGATAGGCAAGTGAAAGTAAATCTAAAAAATTGAGTGCCAAAGACTGAAAAAAATAACTACGAAGTTGTTTAATGTGATTAACTGAAAGTAATGTCTTTATTTTTCCATATTTCATGTATCTTAACTTTGAAATCCAAAAGTAAAGAAAGTTTTTAAATTATCTCTTTTTTGATGAAACACCTTTTAAAAAAAATAAT
>JAHDCM010000052.1 GCA_020629895.1 Bacteroidota bacterium | reverse complement strand
TCCAAGACCTTGACATACTCACTGTTGTTATTAAATGGTTCTCCTATCTGTTTCGACTTACCTTTATGGCTTTTTGTAATTCTATTTTATCATCAAAGGGGTGTTTAATCCCTTTAATTTCTTGGTATTGTTCATGTCCTTTTCCTGCTAGTAGAATGATGTCCCCCTCATTTGCCAGCATACAGGCTGTTTTGATTGCTTCGAGTCGGTTGGTAATGGCAATTACTTTGGGTGCCATTTGTGGTTCGACTCCTGTTTTCATTTCGGTGATAATGGCCGCTGGTTCTTCTGAACGTGGGTTGTCAGAAGTCAGGATAACTTTATCACTGTATTCGCAAGCTACTTTTGCCATGATGGGACGTTTGGCTCGATCTCTATCTCCTCCACATCCAACGATGGTGATTAGTTGCTCATTTCTTGTACGAATAGCATTAATAGTTTGTAGCACATTTACGAGTGCATCAGGAGTATGTGCATAATCTACAATTCCTATCGTTTGGCTATTAGGCACTTTTACACAGTCGAAGCGACCCTCTGCGGGAGTCAGTTGACTAATAGCGGTTAATACATCGAGTTTATTCTCGCCAAGTAGAATAGCGGTGCTATAAACGGCAAGTAGGTTATATGCGTTAAACTCGCCTACTAAAAAGCTATGTATTTCGGCACCATCGAGATGTAGCACTAAGCCTTCGAAGTTATTTTCGAGTATTTTGGCTCGAAAATCTGCCATTGTTTTGAGTGCGTATTGCTGTTTTTTTGCTTTTGTATTTTGGAGCATCACGGCTCCTCTTTTATCGTCGGCATTAGTAATGGCAAAAGCTTTTTTGCTTAGTCGATCAAAGAAGCCTTTTTTGGCTTTGATATAGGCATCGAAAGTACCATGATAATCGAGATGGTCGTGGGTAATATTGCTAAACAAGCCACCTGTAAAACTCAATCCACTGATTCGCTCTTGTACAACAGCGTGAGAGCTAACTTCCATGAAACAATATTCGCATCCTTGTTCAAGCATATCAACTAGCAGCTCATTAAGTTTGAGTACGTTGGGTGTAGTATGTGTAGCTGGAATCTCTTGATCATTGATGAGGTATCGAATAGTAGAGATGAGACCAACATTATATTGTAGTGAGCGAAACAGACGATAGAGTAGGGTTGCAATGGTTGTTTTTCCATTGGTACCAGTTACTCCTACGAGGCGCAATTTTTTTGATGGATGATCAAAGAAATTGGCGGCGATAACTCCCATTTCTTTGGCGGCGTTTTCTACTTGCAGGTAGGTAATGCCTAATTGGAGGTCTTCGGGTAGCTGCTCACAGAGTATAGCTGTTGCTCCTCTTTGAATTGCGTTGTCAATGAACTGATGCCCATCTACTTGTGTGCCAGGTAGTGCGATAAACAGGGTGTCTAGCTGGACTTTTCTAGAGTCAAAACAGATTTGTTTGATGGGTATATCTGTGATGCCACTTACCTGTTGAAGTTGTACGGTGTACAGTATATCGCGTAATTGTTTCAAGTTTCTTTTTTAATTCGTGCCAAGATGCTTCGTTGGTGTTTATGCGATGACATAAGAAGATGATTAAACACCAAGTTCTAGTGCTACTACATCTCCTCTATTGTATCGTTTGCCTGATATGGGAGCTTGTTTTTGCACTTTCCCTCTACCTGTAAATCTGACTTTTAGCCCTGCATTTTCAAGTTTGTAGATTGCATCTCTCAATCCCATTCCAACTACATTGGGTATCAATTTGCTTTTTTCTGCGGCGTTTAAGCCTCTAAATAGCATGGTGTCATTTCCTCTGATGGGGGTTATCCAGTCGTTGGAAGAGCCAACACTTGGAATTCCTAAGCTATTGTAGATGGTGGCAAAATCATCTTGATAACCTTTGCCTTCAATAGAAATGTTTTTTACTAGATACTTTGTATTGTAATGATTAATTGGGTCTTCTTGAATTGTTTTGGCTGCTAGGCAGTTGGTTACAATTTTCTGAAAAACTGGTCCTGCTACGGTACCTCCGTAATAATCATCTCCTAACGGTTCGTTGATGACCACAATACAAGAGTAAGCAGGTTTTTCGACAGGGAAGAATCCGACAATAGAGGCTTGGTAGTCCTCTTGGTATCCTCTTTTTCCCATTGCGATTTCTGCGGTTCCTGTTTTTGCGCCCATTGGATATTCTGCTAAGTAAATAGACTTTGCAGTTCCTTGTCGCACAACCCCTTCCATAATGCTTCTTACGAGTTGTGCATTTTCTTTACTACATATTTTGTTTTTGATGACCTGCGGTTCAAATTTTTCAAGCACTCGGTTATCTTTAGCCACTTTTGTTACTACGTAAGGACGCATCATTTTGCCATCATTAGCAATGGCGTTGACAAAGGTGAGCATTTGAAGGGGAGTAAGTTCCACTTCGTGTCCCATTGACATCCAGGGTAGCGTAATACCACTCCAATCCTTATCGTCTGGAGATTTAACCTTTGGTTTTACTTCTCCGACAATATCTACGCCTGTTGGCTCGGTAACGTTCATACTGGTTAGGCGATCAATAAACCGTTGCGGGTCATTTTTATACGCATTAGTTACTAATTTAGAAATACCTACATTAGAAGAAATTTCTATCATTTTGCGTAGGGTAACAGAGCCAGGATAATACCATGAATCTTTAATTTCATGATCGTAGAAGCTAATTTTACCTTCACCGAGATTAACAATGGTGTTTTCATTAACCTTGTTATCTTCTAGTAAGGCTAGTAAGGAAACTACTTTGAAGGTAGAACCAGGATCTCCTTTTTGCCCGATAGCATAGTTAAAGCGTTCAGTATAAGGACCTTCGCGTTTGGCTTTAAGTCCTAAATTAGCGATGGCTTTAATCTTTCCTGTTGCTACTTCCATAACTACGGCTGTACCCCATTTTGCGCGATGTGCAAGTACTGTTTCATGTAAATAACTTTCTACTTTGTCTTGCATATCTATATCAATGGAAGTATAGACATCTTTTCCGTTTCGGATATCGAGGTCAACATCATCATCCATTGGTACCCATTCGCCATTAATTCGATACATGGATTGAGCGATAGAAGCACCTTTTAGATATTGGTTATAAGTACCTTCGATACCTACGGGTTTTGAACTTGCTCTAACGTATCCAATTGTTCGTTGGGCTAGTTTTCTAAATGGGTTGACACGACTATCATACTGTTTTGGAATAAAGCCACCTTTATATCTGCCGAGTCGAAAGATGGGCCATTTTTCGGCTCTTTTCTTCTCGTTATAGTTGACATTTTTCTTAATCAGTAGATACCGCTTTCCATTTTTTCTTCCATCAGCAATGAGGGTTCGATATTCTTCTTGGCTTCTGTCTTTGAATTCACTTGCAAGGTGAAAAGCGAGTGAATCGATAGAAGCTTTGAATAAGCTATCGGATACTACTTTGGTATCAAATCGTATTTCAAAGAACGGGAGTGAAGTTGCTAAGAGTTTATTGTTGCTAGAGTAAAGATTTCCTCTTTCGCCTTGTGTTGTATCTATACGGCTACTAACTCTTGCTTCTTCGAGTAATTTATCTCCTTCAAAAAACTGTATTCTAAATGCTTGAGCTAGGATTAAAAAAGCGACTAAGCAAAGTGTTCCGAAGACAATATACAGTCGAAGTAATATGTCTGACTTTACACTCATTTTTCTCCAGCTATATACATTTTACGAGGTGGGGCTTTTAGTTCTTTTAGCCCGATTGGTTCCACCAATTTTGCGACCTCTTTTTCTTTGCTTCCGTACATCAAGTCTGCTTTAGTTGTTAGGTACTGCCATCTTAGTTCTCGCAGATCTGTTTGCGCATTTTTTATATCGCTCATTGTTTTTTCTGCTAACCGTGCATTTGCGATATAAATCATGCCTAAAACACTGATAAAGAGTACAAAGCTCATGTTACTGTCTAGCCAGGCCCGGTTTCCCAATTCCATTCTCTCCAAGCTATCGAGCAATCTGCTCAATGCTTTTTTTACAGGATTGGAGGTTGGTTGTTGTTGCTGTGCCATTACTTACTAGTACATTTGAGGTCATAGCACTCTATGGAACATACTTTGTAATAAAGTAGGATCATAGAGAAGTGTGTACTTATCAATAAGATGTGATACTTATTAACTCATCTTCAGATAAGTGGTTGAGTGATAATTTTTATTGTCTATTTCTACGGTAGGTCCAGTCTCACAGGTATTTCTTTGAAGTAATTCAAAGGTGTTTTCTTATTTCTGTTCGTTTTGTTGTAGCGATCGTTCTGCTACTCGGAGTTTTGCACTTCGTGCTTTAGGATTTTGTTTGACTTCTTCTTCGGAAGCCATCATTACTTTTTTATTGATTGGCTTGAAGGGATAGTAAGCGTGTCCAAACACATCTTTTTCGTCTATTCCTTCAAAGTTTCCTTTCTTAAAATAGTTTTTAACGATTCGATCTTCTATCGAATGGTAAGAGAGGATCACGACTCTACCTTCGTCGTTGAGTAGGTCTTTACTTTGTAACAGTAGTTCTTTTAATGCCTCCATTTCTTCATTTGCTTCGATACGAAATGCCTGAAAAATTCGTGCATAAAACTGTTGTGGTTTCCCATAAATAAAAGAACTGGTAACAGCCTTTAATTGCCCTACTGTTTGAATGGCTTGAAACTTTCTAACTTCCACAATAGCTGCTGCAATTTTGGAAGCGTTGGTAAGTTCGCCATAATCATTCAGCACTCTGGTAAGTTCGGGTTTAGGATATAATGCTAAGATGTGTCGGGCAGTGAGCGAAGCATCTTGATTCATTCGCATGTCTAGCATCTCTTGGTCAAATCTGGTAGAAAAGCCCCTTTGTGGGGTATTTATTTGATGCCAAGACACTCCTAAATCGGCAATGATACCATCTATTTTTGTGACACCTTCGAGTCTTAGGAATCGTTGGATATGTCGAAAGTTTTGTGGGATGAATACAAAGCGAGGATCATCCAGCACATTGTTTGCTGCATCTTCGTCTTGATCGAAGGCAAACAATTGTCCTTGATTGCCAAGACATTCAAGTATTGCTTTGCTATGTCCTCCTCCTCCGAAGGTAGCATCTACATAAGTGCCATTTGGTTGAATGTTCAGCCCTTCGATACTTTCGCGCAACATGACAGACTCGTGGTACAGTGTCATTGATTAGGATTTATTACTAATATTTCTTAGAACTTTTATTTATCCACCCATTAGCTCGTCCATCAAGTCGCCCATATCTTCATTGCCTAAAATCTCATCGGTAAGGTCTTCGAGCATGTCTTCGCTTTGGGCCATTTCTTCTTCGTAAGCTGTTTTGTCCCACAATTCAATTTTATCTAGGCATCCTTGCAGAATAACCTCTTTTCCTAGTCCTGCTAACTTTATTAAGTCTTTAGGGATGAGGATACGATTGCTACTATCAAGTGTTACCTCTGCACTTCCGTGCATTAAAAATCGAATTAGTCGTCGTTGTTTTTTGTTATAATTATTTAAACCATTCAATTTTTGCTTAAATTTGTTCCATCCGTCGATACTATAAATGCTAAGGCATGTCTCGACACCTCTATTTATGTAAAGCTGTCCTCCACTATCAGTAGGCATTTGTTTGATGAAACGTGCAGGAAATTGCAGACGACCTTTTGCGTCTATTTTGCAGTTATATTGACCTACAAAGTCTGCCATTTACCTATTTAAGAGTGATTAACTAACTTCGATAACCCAAAGGTACACACTTTTGGGGAAATTGCCACACTTTTACCCACTTTTCTACCCGCGTTTTTATTTAGCGCGAAAAAAGTCCATATATAAATACTTGAAAGCCGATCAGGTTATAATAAAATATATGTGACTGTTTTTCAGGATTTTAGGTGTGTTAGAAGGCATGTATTTTTTTTTAAAAATTGTATAATTGGAGTTTCTTTGAATTAAGAGTTTGTTTACTTAAAGGACTTCTGCTTTTTTGAATCGGATTAAATTAGGTATTTGTATTTTGTTTTATATGAAAAGTGTGTGTGTCTTTTTTTTAAAGGCTTTTTAGCACCACTTTTTTTTATTTTTTTATAGCGTTACTTGACAGAACTAAGACATACTTTGTAAGCTAGTTATTGGTAACTATTCACTTCTTTATTTGTTATAGGCTAGATTGCCTTATAAATCATCATTCATCCCTTTATGGACTCAATTATCTCGTATTTCCCTCATTTATCTAAAGATAGTATTCAAAAATTTGAGCAATTATATCCATTGTATCAAGATTGGAATGCTAAAATCAATGTTATTTCTCGTAAAGACATTGATCATTTGTACACACGGCATGTATTACACTCATTAAGTATTGCTAAAGTTATTGATTTTAAGCCATTTACGCAGATATTGGATGTTGGGACTGGTGGAGGTTTTCCGGGCATTCCTTTGGCTATTTTGTTTCCCAAAGTACAATTTACACTTATTGATTCGATAGGTAAGAAGATAAAGGTGGTGGAAGATGTGGCGGAAAAATTGGGATTGAACAATGTGGAAGCCAGACATGCGCGCGCGCAAGAAGTACCTGATAATATTTATGACTTTATTGTAAGTCGTGGGGTTACGAAATTAAAGACATTAAAAGGATGGGGGAAGGAGTTGATTAGTGATGGAGATTATAATGATTTGCCGAATGGTTTGCTGTTATTGAAGGGAGGGGATTTGTCGCAAGAATTGGCGAGTGTTAAGCGTAAAGCAAAGTTATTTCCGATAGAAAGATTCTTCGATGACCCGTGGTTTGCCCAAAAATATGTAGTTCATGTGCGAATTTCGTGATTTCGTGGGGGAAAGTGGGAAATTGGGAAAAAAAGTCAGACACATATAAAATTTTTAGTTTGCGTGAGGGATAGTAGCGGTAGCTTGGCGAACTAGAAAGGTAGTGAGGCACGCCTGGCAGGGCTGACGAAGGAAGACACTGCAAGGCGTAATTGCCAAACACCTTTTCTAGGAGACAACTACAAGTGGATAGCCCGACCTGAAATAAGGTTTGAGGGACAAGGGGGCTGAAGGAGTGAAGTTTTTAGTATGCTTGTGTTTCCCTTGTTCCTGAAAGCTTATGGAAGGACACGCCATGATAACTATTCTAGTAGCGGGGTGCAATATTTGACCCATTCATTTTTCATCTTTACTTATGCATTTATCCTTTTTAAGACGATTGGAAGAGAAGTTGTCTACGGGTAATCGGCGTTCGATTCATTTGAATGCGTTGCCTGGCAGGGCATTGAATCGTTTGGATGTGCATGATACGGGTTTATTTGAGGAAACATTACCACAACGATTTTTAGATCAGCTTTTGAGTAAGGCAAAGTTTCAGTTTATTTTTTCTCATACTTATAGTCGCGAAGAGTTGCATGCTTTGGCAGACTCGGATTTGCAAGCTTTATTAAATGTACAGCGTCGGTTAGATGCCTTATATTATGATAACCGCGATAACTTTCTGGAACATGGTGTAACTCCTTTTGGTTTTGGTTATCCGTTATTATTATTGCGAGATTTGAAGGATGCGAAGAAGTTTATAAAGGCTCCTTTGATTATATGGAATTTGGATTTGGAGAAATCGGATACGTCGGCAGCTAAATGGGTGGTAAAACGAGGGGAAGATTATCCTATTTATTTGAATCAGGTATTAATTAGTTATTTACAGCAGTATGAGCAAATAAATTTACGACGCTTGGCGGCGCATTATTTAGAGGATGATATTTTGAGTGCTGATGAGTTGTTGGAAATTGTAAATGAGTTGTTAATTGCTTTGAATGCAAGTGCGGAGCATCACCAAAGTTTATTGATGCAATGTCCAGGGGCAAATACCTTAAAGCATATTACTTTGGATCAGCCCCGTGTATATTGGTCGGGTGTATTTGGTTTGTATCGGACACAGAAACAAGCGATTATTAAAGATGTACAAACGCTTATTGGCTTAGAAGAATTACGAATAGAAACAGCCAAGCAGGATGCCTATTTTGAAGAGGCGTATCGGATGGCTCCTTTAGACACACTTCCTACACCAGATTTGCCTCCAGAAGCGATCTATCAGACACATTATTTTTGTGGCGTTCCTACTGACCCTAGTCAGCAGTTGATTTTACAACAATTGAAGGGATATCCTCATCAAATTATACAAGGGCCACCTGGCACGGGAAAAAGTCAGTCATTGACCGCTTTGATTACGAATGCTTTAGAAAATGGGGCTAAATGTTTGGTAGTTTGTGAAAAGCGGACTGCTTTGGAGGTGGTTTATGCCAATTTGGAGCAACTAGGGTTGGGTGATTTGGCGGTTATTGTAGAGAATATTTCGAAAGATCGTAAAAAGGTGGTGCATTCGGTACGACATCGTATAGATGATGCGTCGAATTTACCTGTGTTTGATCTGGAGAATTATGATGTGTTGATGCAACAGATAGAAGTTGCTAAAAAGCGATTGAATGAAGAGCAGGTGTTTTTGTTAAAGAGGCGTTTGGCTGCTTATAACTGGACGGATTTGGTGGGTGTTTTTTTGGATCGAGAGCATCAACAAAGCAAGTCTATTTTGGATGAAGTGCTTGATCCTACGAGCTATGCATGTAATTGGGAAGAATTTACACGGTTTAAGAGTATTGTTGAAAAGGGTCGTCCTTTGTATGAGCGAGTGAATACACTTTCACATCCTTTAGTAGGGCTACATTCTAGGTGGTTTCGAGAACATACATTGGGGAATGCTTTACAGCAAACAGATAAACTAAGCCAGCATTTTTTAGAACGATCCAGCCATTTGATTGGGGACATAAAAGCTCTTCAAAAATTATATCGTCAGGAGCTTCAGCTACATTACCAATCGGTTTTTGATACACTTTATCAGAAATGTCACTATTTACAGGTAGCGATTAAGGATCAGTTGGATCAACATCAACAGGCGTTTAATGTGCGAAGTGGTTGGAGAGCAGGATGGCTTAGATTGGGGAGCTATGTGAGTGAAACTAAGCAGCGAATTCTGGAAATGCAGTCTTCACTAATTACTGATTATGAAGCTCTTCAGACGCTTCATCTGTCTTATGCTTATGTTTCTCATGTATTTATAGACTTTAGTGATGTAACGCTCACCTTTAGTGAGCTTTATAAGCACCTTTGTCAGTTTGAGGAGCAACTTAAAATTTGGTTTCAAGGTACAGTAAATTTGATGGAGTCGCAGGTTTATCAATTGGAGCAACAGCAAGTATATGAGTGGGTAAAACCATTAGTGCAAACGGAGTTGGAGCGTGTGAAAAAAGAGTATTTACAGTTTGAAATTGATTTGCGAAATGCTCAATTATTGGCAGTTCCTCCGATGCATTATGGCGTGTTTGTACGAGAAGAATTAGCGAATTTGGAGGAGGTGAAGACACAAATACTTCAAATTCAAGAAGGGCGTGTTGATTTTCGAGTGGTGTATCATTGGCAACATTTTTATTTGGAGTTGAAGGACGTAGAGCGAGATTTATTAAATGCCTTGATTACTAAAACCCCGAAGGATTGGGTGATTGCTTTTGAAAGCTTTTATTTTAATTATATACTGAGTCGAAGTGAGTCTAGTGAGACACCTCACGAGGCAGATGCAATGATTTTTTTGAGGAAGCATTTACCTTTTTTAGAGCAACAGCAAAGTTTGAAAATCAATGCTTTGTGGCGAGAAAAGCAAGCAAAAAGCACCACTGTTTTTAATCTACGAGAAAGTGCTAAACAGGACAATCCTACACGTCGGCAGATTAATAATAAGGTGCGTCAACTTTATAATAAACGAGGAGCGAAAGGAGGCCGTCGAAATTCACTGCGTAAAATTGTACAGACGGATTTTCGGTTGTTTAGTGATTTTTTTCCTGTGTTATTACTTAATCCGTCTGTATGTAGTTCTTTGGTGCCTTTAGAAAAAGAATTATTTGATATAGTGATTTTTGACGAAGCGAGCCAGCTTCGTTTGGAAGATACGTATTGTGCTTTGATTCGTGGTAAGCATAAAATTGTGTCGGGTGATCGGCATCAAATGCCCCCTTCTAATTATTTTGTGGGAAAAGCCTTGCAGTTGCCAACTACTTCTATTGAGGAAGAAGAGGTGTTAGGATTGCAAGAAGAAGATTTGGCAACTGCTCGGTCACTGTTGCAATATGCCGAAGAAAGCGGTTTTCATTATTCTTATCTTGATTTTCACTATCGTTCTCGTCATCCCTACCTTATTGATTTTTCTAATGCTGCGTTTTATGGTTCGCGTCTTTGCCCGATGCCTGCTCTTTATGATTATACTCCATTAGCGTTGATAGAGGTGAATGGGGTGTACGAAAATCATATTAATAACACAGAGGTAGAAAGGCTTGTACACATATTGTTAAATGATATAAAGCCACTTCCTCATCAGACACATTTGCCGAGTGTGGGGATTGCTACTTTTAACATGAGTCAGCGAAATCAGATTTTGCAACGCATTCAGGAACTGAAATTGGAGAAGGAGGTGTATGCACAGCGATTTCATGAATTGGAGGCGCGGGGTTTATTTGTGAAGAATTTGGAAAATATACAAGGGGATGAACGTGATATTATTTTGATTTCGACGACTTTTGGCCCCAATACAGCAGGTAAATTTCGGCAACATTTTGGCCCACTTAATCAGCAGAAAGGGTATCAATTATTGAATGTGATTATAACTCGTGCCAAGTATCAGGTACTTGTTATTAGTTCTATCCCATCGTCTTTTTATTTGGAATATCCGCGTTTATTGGAAGAAAAGGGGATTAGTGGGCGTGCTTGTTTGTATGCTTATTTGGTTTATGCCAAAGCGGTTGGTGAGCAAAAAGAGGAATTACGCCAGTCAGTGCTTCAGTTGCTTGGGCAATATTGTTTAGAACAAGAACAGGGAGCTAATACGCCTAATGCCTATCATGCGCCTTTTACGTATTATCTTATTCGCCAGTTAGGTGAACATATTGACCCGATTCGTTTACATGCCCAAGTGGATCAAGGAGGTTTTACCATTGAGTTGGTGGTTGATCCTATTCATGCAGGGCAAGCACCTATTGCGATTGAGGTGGATGGGTTGAGTCAATCGCAACTTCCTGCATCGGTGTATTGGAAGGAACTGCTATACCATCAGCGTCAGCTTGAACGAATGGGCTATCGAGTTGTGCGGATTTATTCACAAAACTGGTGGATAGATGAGGAGAAGGCTTTGTTGGAATTGATTCGTGAAATTAATAAGTAATATTAATTCACTAAATTCCATGTGGTAGATTCAGCGATAAAACCTACCAGACCTTGTTGGGGGTGATAAAACATTTGAATAAATGGTTCGAACTTGATGGTATATACATTGGAAAAGGTTTCGTTATTGAGCGTAATTGATGCGACTGGTTCTAGTTCTTCAAAATCGAGATTAGCTTGTACCAGATCAATTTCTTCTTCAAAATGTTGACCGACTACTTTTTCGCCAATAGCACTGCTAATATTTCGGGAGAAGTTGACCCGCATTACATCAATAAAACCAAGTGGCTCATCGTCATATACTTTTTGGTATAGTAGTAGTTCGAGTAGGAAGTCGTCTTCTGAAATGGAGCTTGAGCCGTCACTTTTAGTGAAAATGAGTCTTCTGGACTCTGCCTCGTAGTATTTGCAGGTAGAAGGCCCATCAAATTCCCACTCGGTACAGATGGTTTCGTAACACAGTTTTTCGTTTTGGGCTTCAATGCCATTTAAAGGAGCTAGTAACAGGGTATCGCCTTCACTGCTCGCAAATACTAAGTTTTCATTGCCTATATAAGGAAACCAGTCTAATGAGCTTTGTAGTAATTCAATGGCTCCTTTTTTTTCGTCGGGTGGACATTCGCGGTTGCAGGCAAAAAAGGTGCTGATGAAAAAGACTAAGATAGCGAGAGTGGTGATTTTTTGGATGGAGGGGATCATGTTTGTTATTTAATAGTGAATACTTCTAATGGTAGAATAACGAATAAATCGTTCTAAAAGATAGACTCACTGAAAAATAAATGGTTCATAAGCATGCGTAAGGGATAGTAGCGGTAGCTTGGCGAAATAGACAGGTAGTGACGCTTGGA
>JAHDCM010000051.1 GCA_020629895.1 Bacteroidota bacterium | reverse complement strand
TACCGCGTTATACCTTTGTAAAAGCGATGAATGTCAGAAAAAAGCATGTATAATGTGAGATGAGAGTACATCAGCCTAGCCGCTGAAACTTGTCTCCATTACCAGCAGCGATGACGCTGGCGGCAACTCCGTCGGACGTTTAATCGTGAATCGTTTAAACGTTTACTGCGTGAGGGATAGTAGCGGTAGCTTGGTGAAATAGAAACATGATGAGGCTTTGCCTAGCAGGGCTGACGGAGGAAGACACTGCTAGGTAATGTAGCCGAATATGTTTTCTATGAAGCAACTACAAGCGGATAGCCCGACCTTTTTTTGCCTTGTGTCTGTTGATGCGTAGACGCATTGACGGGCAAGGCAAAAAAAGGACACGCCCAAAGAATAAATAAACGGAGGGGCTGTGTTTTGATGAGTTGGTGGTGTTATAAAAATAAGCTTTTTTTGTGGATTCGCGGCAATTATGTTATATTGTAAAACGTAAAAATTGAAAATGGGTATGGTACAGTATCAATAGCTATGTGTTGATGCTGTGATAGTATTTTTTCATTTTGGAGAGTATATAATAGTATGCCTCTTAAAATACCAATTATGGGATTATCTAGTTTTTTTAATTCAGGATTTTCGAAAGTGCCTACCCCTAAGCAATTCAATTATATTCCGCGTTATTACGATCCTGAGCAGGAAGCGCGAAAAAAGCGGCAGGAGCGTCGTTTGAAGATGGAGAAGGGAGCGTTTTTTGAGCAGGGAAATCGCAGTCCTATTGTTGGAGCTTTTACTTCTGGGCGTTACCAAGAGTCGGCACGTCAGAAGATGGCTTCGGCAGGTAGTCAGTTTGTACGGGTAATGATTATTGCGGTGATATTGGGGATGGCGGCAGCTTTTATGTTGGGTTATATTGATAATCCGTACACGATGGCGGGGATGGTTGTTGTTTTGTTGGTGATGATGGTAGTATTTATTTTAAAAGGTAGTCATTTTTAATGAGTGGAGTAATTAAAATGCTTCCAGATGCGATTGCAAATCAGATTGCTGCTGGAGAGGTAGTGCGGCGGCCTTCATCGGTGGTGAAGGAGTTGCTGGAGAATGCTATTGATGCAGGAGGTACCTCTATTAAGTTGATTGTAAAGGATGCGGGCAGTAGTCTGATTCAGGTAGTAGATAATGGTAAGGGGATGTCGGAGGAGGATGCGCGTTTGTGTTTTGAACGACATGCGACTTCGAAGATTTCGGAAGCGACTGATTTATTTGCGATTAAAACGCTGGGTTTTCGGGGGGAGGCTTTGGCTTCTATTGCAGCTGTGGCACAGGTGGAGCTTCGCACGCGGCAGGCGGGTAGTGAGGTAGGTACACGGGTAGTGGTTGAGGGGTCGGTATTACAATTGCAAGAACCTTGTCAGTGTCCGGTTGGTACTTCGATAGCGGTTAAAAATATATTTTATAACATTCCTGCTCGCCGTAAGTTTTTGAAGTCGCCTAAAATTGAGAATCGCCATGTTTTGGATGAGTTTCAACGGGTAGCATTGTCGAATGCGAATTTGAGTTTTTCTTATTTTAGTAATGGCAGTGAGATTTTTCGTTTGCCAGGTTCTAATTTACGTCGTCGGATTGTGGGTATTTTGGGACGAACTTTTAATGAGCGATTGATTCCTGTGGAGGAGGAGGCAGATTTTTTGCGGATTTATGGGTTTATTGGAAAACCAGAATTTTCGAGACGTAGTCGAGGGGATCAGTTTTTCTTTGTGAATAATCGTTTTATTCGAAGCAATTATTTGCATCATGCGGTGTCGAATGCATACGAGGGGCTTTTGAGTGAAAAATCTTATCCATTATACATTTTATTTATAGACATCGACCCTGAACGGATTGATATTAATGTACATCCTAATAAACAGGAGATTAAGTTTGATGATGAGCGAGTGATTTATCAGTTGCTTTTGGCGGCGATTAAGCGTTCTTTGGGGACGTTTAGTTTGACACCTATGCTTGACTTCGATCGGGATGTGAACTTAACAAGTGGCTCTAACTCTCCATTTGATACGCCTCCTGTATCCAAAACGCCTGATTCGACTTCTCCTTTCAATCGTTCTACACCTACTATGCCTCCTACTTCTCGTGATTCGAATAGTTCTTCGGGAGGAGGAAAGGGAGGGGGACATTCTTCAAATTCTCCTTTTAATCGCCCACAGATAAAGCGAATTCCTTCTAATTGGCAGGATTTATATAAAACGGAAGAAGTGGAGTTGCCTATTTCGAAGGAGGAGCTTATACCACCTCCTGTTAGTCAATCGGAAGAGGTTTTAGAAACAAGTAAAACGATTACCTTACAAAGTCAGGTGAATAAACAACCTGTCTTGGCTTTGGGAGAAGTGGAGCAGTTTGCACCGCTTCAGTTGCATAGTCAGTATATATTATATCAAATAAAATCGGGATTTATTTTGGTGGATCAACAAGCTGCTCATGAGCGGATTTTGTATGAAAAATATCAAGGGATGGTGCATCAAAGTAAGATTCCTTCTCAACAATTATTGTTTCCATCTACGATTGAGTTGCCGCGTGCTGATGCCCTTTTGTTGAAGGATATTTTACCTGATATTAATGCGTTGGGGTATGATATTCGTGCTGAAGGAGAGGAACAGTTTGTGGTGTATGGTATTCCTGCAGATATTAGTAAGGTGGGAGAGGAGCAGCAAGTGATAGAGCATTTGATAGAGCAGTATCAACGAAATACAGCAGATTTGCAGTTGGATCGTCGGGAACAGCTTTTGTGTACATTGGCTTATGGAAATTCGATTAAAAAGGGACAACGCCTTTCCGTAGAGGAGATGCAGGCTTTAATTGATCAGTTATTTGCGTGTAAGGCTCCTTATGCGTCTCCTAGAGGAAAACGTACTTTAATTACGTATCATTTGGAGGAAATTGAAAAACTATTTGGTGGTTGAGATAGTTAATAGGTAGCATTGTTCCAAAGAGTATTTAGCATTTTATTCTATTATGAGTTATAATCAATTTGGCTTCCCCCCTGTAACCCCTGTGGTTAAGAATCTGATTATTATTAATGTCCTTTTTTTTGTGGCAACCCTTTTTGTTGGGGTCAATTTTAATATTGATTTACGCGGGATTTTGGGAATGCGTGCCTTTTTTGCGGATAATTTTCAACCTTTCCAGATAGCCACCTATATGTTTATGCATGGCGATTTCTGGCATATTGCTATCAATATGTTTGTCTTGTGGATGTTTGGTTCGGCATTGGAACAGCATTGGGGGGCAAAACGGTTTTTATTTTTTTATTTATTTACAGGGCTAGGTGCAGCTTTTGTGTATAGCATGTATAACTTTTGGGAATATTATCCTGCTATTAGTCAGTTAAAAGCCATTGGGCAGTTTGATGCGGCTTTGTTTAACAAGCTTCCTCCTGTGGTAGGAGCTTCGGGAGCAGTTTATGGTTTATTGATGGCTTATGGCACCTTATTTCCGAATCATGAGATTCAATTATACTTTTTTATACCTATGAAGGCTAAGTTTTTTGTGGTGTTGATTATTATTTTTGAGTTATTTACGGGCATACAAAATAATCCGGGTGATAATGTGGCACATTTTGCGCATTTAGGAGGCATGTTATTTGGGCTTATTTTATTATGGTGGTGGTATGGCTTGAAGAGGCGTTAGAGTGATCCGTTTATTTTTTTGTATTTTGCGTATTCGTTTTCTTTAGTTTAGTCCTTACTTACCATTTGTAAACAAAAAACTCGTTGCAGTGGCAATATCAACAGATAGATCTCCTTTAGATGAATTAAAATATCAGTTTCGGTCGGGTAGTATTATTACCAAACTGATTATGATAAATGTAGGTGTTTTTATAGTTGACTATTTTTTATGGTTGTTTGTAAGCTTTTTCTTTAATAATGCTGAGTTATACAAACAAATAGTCAATTTCTTTTTCGTACCTTCTTCTTTAAGTAATCTACTATTACAACCGTGGTCGTTACTGACCTATATGTTCTTTCATGCTGATTGGATGCATATCTTATTCAACATGATTTTTTTGTATGTCTTTGGGCGAATACTGCATGATTTTTTGAGTAATCGGAAAATACTGCCTGTATATATTTTGGGAGGACTTTGTGGTGCTTTTCTGTATGTCTTGGCATTCAATATCTTTCCTCGGTTTGCAGTAAATGTAGATAAGGCAGTACTTTTGGGGGCATCGGCAGGTGTGATGGCAGTCGTATGGGCAACAGCAACATTACGACCTAATTACGAAGTACGTTTCTTCTTTTTACCACCTATAAAAATCATGTATATTGCTATTGCTTATCTTATCTTAGATTTTGCAATGATTCCAAGAGATGGAAATGCAGGTGGGCATTTTGCGCATCTAGGAGGAGCGTTGTTTGGGTTTATGTATATCAAGCAGTTGCAGAGAGGTAATGATTGGTCGGTTGGATTTAATAACGTGGTAGACAAATTAGTATCTTTATTTAGTCCTAAAAAGAAAGGACCTCGTAAAGTGCATAGTCAAGTACATAAACAACAAGGTGCTGGAACTAGTAGTCACTCAGGGTCTTTTTTTGGTAGTGACGAAAAACAAGCACGCGTGGATGCGATTCTGGATAAAATAAAGGAGTCGGGTTATGATAGTTTAAGTAAAGAGGAAAAAGCATTCTTATTTAAAGTAAGTAAAGAGGAGTAATACGCGGTATAACAAGTCTTATTATAAATATGGTCATTTAATGATCTAATCTCTTACGATGTCAGTATCTTCATTTATTGACAAAAATATTTTTCGACTTAACCTGCTGGCAGCATTAGCCTTGCTATGTACTTATCCTGCCCCTTACTTTCATCCTGAAAGTGCTTGGTTGCTGGCATTGTTGGGATTGGGCTATCCGTTTGCACTTGTCATTAATATTTTATTTCTGGTTTATTGGATGGTTCGGCGCAAAATTTACCTTCTATTTTCATTGATTGTGATCCTTACAGGATGGAATTTATTGGAGCATTCTTTCGGAATGAACTTATTTTCTAATATTCCAGAAGCTACGAATAGTACGGTGAAAATAATGAGCTACAATGTACAGAATTTCGATTTGTACAATTGGACAGATAATGTGGAGTCGCGTAATAAAATGATGGAACTGATTCACCGTGAAAGTCCAGATATTGTTTGTTTTCAAGAGTTTTATACAGAAGATGGAGATAAGTTTGAAAATGTAGAATACTTACATGAAACCCTAAAATACCCACATTATCACTTCGAAAAAACACTTACCTTACGTGAAAAAAACCATTGGGGAGTTGCCATTTTTTCTCGATTCCCTATTGTAGAAACTCAAAAACTAGTATTTGAAGACCCTAAGTTAAATGTGGCTATTTATGTGGATATTGTCATGTATGAAGATACGATCCGTATTTTTAATGGACATCTTCAGTCCATTCACTTAGGAAAGAAAGATCTTAAATATGTGCAGGATCTCAAAAATCAGACAGACGAAAAATCGCAAAAAACACCTCAAGAACATATCAAATCTTCCTCTTCGATTTTGCGAAAGCTAAAAAATGCTTATATCAAAAGAGGAAACCAAGCCCTTGTAATGGCCAAAGCCATCGAAGCCTCGCCACATAAAGTACTTGTTTGTGGAGATTTTAATGATACGCCTTCTTCTTATTCCTACCGAACCATTGCCAATAATTTACAAGATGCTTTTTTAGAAAGCGAATTCGGATTTGGAGGTACTTATACAGGTCCACTACCTTCTTTTCGTATTGATTACATACTCCTTTCGCCCGAATTGAAGGTGCAGAAATTCAAAATTATTGATGAAACGTACTCCGATCATTATCCCGTTAGCTGCGTATTTAGTAGCGATAAGTGGTAAGTTATTTGTACGTGTCTATGGAAGCGTCATTTTAATTACACTTGTCTAGTAGCATTGTCATTACTTTTGCACATAAAACAATACGCGCACTCCATCCCCCCACAAACAAGTCTAATGGAAAAAAAGGTACTCATAATAGAGGATGATCGAGAAATTGTAGACCTATTAGGTATTCATCTGCATGACTTAGGCTGTCTGACCACGCCAATTTATGATGGTAAAGAAGGCTATGAAAAAGCACTAAGCAAACAATATGATTTAATTATACTCGACATCATGTTGCCCAACATGGATGGATTACAAGTTTGCCAAAGACTTCGAGGACGAGATGTGAATACACCTATACTAATGTTAACTTCCAAGTCAGAGGAAATTGATAAAATACTAGGTTTAGAAACAGGAGCCGATGATTATCTTACCAAACCTTTCAGTATTAGAGAGTTTATAGCTAGGGTAAAAGCTATTTTTCGACGTGTTCAACTTAGTCAACAAAATCAAAAAATACAACAGCAACAAAATAAAATTCTACAATTCGACAAGCTCAAACTAGATGTGGAAAAACGGAAAGTCATGCTTGCAGATCAGCGCATTGAACTTACGCCCAAAGAATTTGACCTACTTTACTTACTAGCTTCCAATCCAGGAAAAAGTTATAGCCGTCAACGTTTACTCAATCTAATATGGGGATATGAATATAATGGATATGAGCATACTGTAAATTCACATATCAATCGTTTGCGCGCAAAGATAGAACCCGATTTACAACAACCTGCATTTATTCTTACAACTTGGGGAGTAGGATACCGTTTCAGAGATGAATAATCATTCTTTTATTAATTTGTACAGATACAGCATAAGAAATGTGTCTGTACCTAAGCATTGCTAAATGGTAGAACCAATTACACCAACGTTTTTTCAACGTATTTTTGGCAGTTTTTTTTGGCGAATTACCTTTATTTTCCTGATCATCATCATGATCATTGCCTACGCATACATCGAATTTAATGCAGATACTTCCGAAATGTATTTTCAAGAACGCAATCAGCGATTAAATGCAACCTTGGCCCAAAACATTGTGGATCAGGTGATGACACAATCTAATGATTCCCTACAATGGGCAGCCATGAACCAAGTCATGGAACAGGTCATGAAAATCAATCCTGGCACCGAAATGTATGTCTTAGACGAAAACGGGGAAGTCGTATTACCCAAAAAAGTTAAATCCACAAAAACACATCCTTTTAAAGTCGAAGTAACACCACTAAAAAAGTTTATTAACGATAAAGGCGCGCATTGCATCAAAGCATTAGACCCGAAAGAACCCGACGACCCAAAAGTATTCTCCGCGGCCAATTTTGTCGATTCCGCAGGAAAAAAAGGATACATTTATGTGGTATTAGGAGGTGAGCAATATAAAACAGCTACCGAAGCGTTACAAAGCTCTCACCAACAACGCATGGCACTGCGCTCACTCTTATTTGCCTTTATTGCCGCTATTGTAATTGGTATGTTAGCCGTATGGTTACTTACCCGTAGCCTTCGCGATGTTATTCAAACAGTCGATCGTTTTGCCAAAGGGGATATGAACGCACGGATATGCCTAAATTCTACAAGTGAATTGACGCCCCTCGCAAATACCTTCAACCAAATGGCTGATCGACTGGTCAGTAATATCGAAGAACTAAAATCAACCGAAAAACTACGTCGCGAACTCATCGCCAATGTCTCGCACGATTTGCGTACTCCTTTAGCAGTAATACATGGATATGTTGAGACACTTATTATGAAGGAAGAAAAAATAAGT
Organism: Bacteroidota bacterium; assembly: GCA_020629895.1. Lineage (GTDB taxonomy): Bacteria > Bacteroidota > Bacteroidia > Chitinophagales > UBA2359 > JAHDHP01. Next base: position 4,547 of record JAHDCM010000051.1, on the reverse strand, counting down.
GTTAAAGACCGTAAAAAATACATTACTATTATTCTCAAAAATACCGATAAACTCCGCAAATTGGTTTCAGGATTATTCGAATTTTCAAAGTTTGAAGCCGACCAAATAAAAGCACAAAAAGAACCCTTTTTTATTCAAGAACTCGTGCATGACATTAGCCAACAATACCAACTACAAGCCGAAAAAAAGAAAATTTCGTTTAAAACAAATCTGCCTAAAAACTTACCCTTAGTCAATGCTGACATAGCACTTATTGAACGCGTGTTCCAAAATATTTTGGATAATGCCATCAAGTTTACACCCAATAAAGGAAAAGTAACCGTGAAAATACAAAAGAAGAAAAACGAAATAGAAGTACAAATAAAAGATTCAGGTATTGGCATTGCAAAAGAAGATCTCGCCACCGTATTTAATCGCTATCACTCTCAAAATCGGAACCAAAAAAATAAAGAAGGAACAGGCTTAGGTTTAGCTATTGTAAAGCGTATTCTCGACTTACATGAGTCCACCTATAAGCTACAAAGCAAAATAGATAAAGGCACGACCTTTACCTTTTCACTTCCTGTTTATGAAGCTTCGGCTTCATATTTATGACATTTTAATTACATAAATGACTGCTTGTTATACAATGGATATAGTGTTGTGATACTTTTGTGATACTTTCTTGTGAAATTTACAATCACAAAAAAAAGTACAAGTTTGCAAGTCCAATTTCACATCAAAACTTATGTCCTATGAATGCGATACGCCAAAATAGTAATATTAAAGAAGCCTCCCCTTTACAAGAACTCATCGCACTACAACAAAAAGATAACAACTACTACGACATCTCCCAAAAAATAGTTGCAAAAGGAAGTTTTATTTACTTCCCCGCAGACGATATCAAAACCGTATTTTTTGTCATTAAAGGACGCGTAAAAACAGGAGCCTATTCGCCTGAAGGAAAAGAAATCATTAATGCAATATTACTATCCGAAGGCTTATTTGGAGAAATGGGCTTAATAGGAGCTTGTGAAAGAGGAGAGTTTGCACAAACAATGGAAAAAACGGAAATCATTAGTATCCCCTTAGCCAAACTAAAAGAACTAATGTCCAACAATCACCGCTTCTCCCTACTCATCACCCAAAAACTAGGAGATAAATTACGAAAAGCACAAAAAAGGCTAGAATCTCAAGTATTTAGGAAGGCCAAAGATCGGGTGATTGAATTTTTAAGAGACTTAGGAACTGAAAACGGGCAAAGAGTAGGATTTGAACTACTCGTCAAACAATTTTTTACCCATCAAGAAATCGCAGGACTAACAGGCACCTCTCGACAAACCGTCACCACCATTCTCAACGAACTCAGAGCCGCCAATTTAATTTACTTCAATAGACGCCGTCTACTCATTCGCGACATCAAACAACTAGATAAAATGATTGCTTAGCCAAAGAAGAAGCATATTGTAAACACATACCACAAGGAGATAGCATTTTTTTGGGTTTTGCTATCTCCTTTTCTATTGCTATTCCTCCTCATCGCCTCCCGCTGCCTCATCTTCTGTTGCATCCTCAAACAAAATCAAGTCATACTCCTTCAAAATCGCATACCACTTAATAATCTTTTTAATATCACTTACATACACCCGTTCCTCATTATAATCTTCCAACACACTTCGAAAGTACTTCTTCAAATCATTTGAACTAGCTTTAGGCGATACTGGCGTATTATTTTCCTCCGTATCAGCCTTCAACATCGCCCGCATTACATCAAGCAACGGAATACTATCATCATCCGTATAAATAGCAATTTTATCCAATGGCGAAAAGGTATGAATACGATTAGACACCAATCTAGACTTTTCTTCCCCAAAAGGACGCACAATCATTCCATTCGGACGCTGCGCAACAATCGCAAACAAACCTCCCATACCACTAATAGATACTACATCTTTAAATTCTACTGTTTTCATATTTCGATATTTTTATTCTGCCCGCAAAACTATTAAATTTATCCTAAACTAGAAACTACTCGTTGAGATTCAATGCAAACTAATACAATCATTAGTAAAGATGAAAAAATAAATTGATCAAATAGGCAGCTAGATTGGGCAATTTATTCTTTCCTCTTTACTTAAATTGTTATTACGCTTTTTAAACCTATCCAATAACATTTTTTTTATATTTTGGGCGTGTCCCCATTTTTGTTGAAAAAGATACCACCAGCGTCTCGCTGGCAGCATCTTTTTCAACAAAAATGGGGTCGGGCTATCCGTTTGTAGTTCCCTCGTAGAAAACAGGTTCGGCTATCTTTACTGGCAGTGTCTTCCTTCGTCAGCCCTGCCAGTAAAAGCCTCACGATGTTTCTACTTCGCCAAGCTACCACTACTATCCCTCACGCAAAAACGTTTAAACGATTTACGATTAAACGTTAATCGCCCATCGTTCAAACGTTAATCGTCAACCACTATGAAATTCAAACTCGTATCCGATTTTCAGCCTACGGGCGACCAACCCGAAGCCATTCGCCAACTTGTCACAGGCATCAATCAAGGTATGCCAAACCAAACACTCTTAGGGGTTACTGGTTCAGGAAAAACCTTCACCATGGCCAATGTCATCCAACAAATGCAACGGCCCACCCTCATACTTAGCCACAACAAAACCCTAGTGGCACAGTTATACGGGGAGTTTCGGCAGTTTTTTCCCGAAAATGCGGTCGAATACTTCGTATCCTATTACGACTACTACCAACCAGAAGCCTACATCCCAGTTACCGATACGTATATCGAAAAAGACCTTGCTATCAATGATGAAGTAGAAAAGCTCAGGCTTCGCGCAACCTCCTCGCTTATGTCAGGGCGACGCGACGTTATTGTCGTTGCTTCTGTATCCTGTATTTATGGAATGGGAAACCCCAAAGAATACAAAGAGAGTATTATTCGTTTAGCAGTAGGCGAAATCGTATCGCGCAAAGATCTACTACTGCGCTTAGTCAAAAACCTATACGCACGCACCGAAACCGACTTTAAACGCAGCACCTTTCGAGTACGAGGCGATACCATTGAAATTTTTCCCTCTTATGCCGATGACCACGCCTTTCGCCTCACCTTTTTTGGAGAAGAACTCGAAGAAATTGATGTCTTTAACCCCGAAACAGGTGCGCGCTTCGAAAGTCGAGATTATATTACCATCTATCCCGCCAATCTCTACATTGCTCCCCAATCAGACTTTGTAAATATCATACACGAAATACAAGATGAATTAAAGGCACAAGTAGACTATTTTAATCGTATAGGAAAATATATCGAAGCACAACGCATCAAAGAACGGGTAGAGTTTGACCTCGAAATGATACGCGAGCTAGGATACTGTTCAGGCATTGAAAATTACTCCCGTTTTTTCGACAAGCGAAAACCAGGCGATCGTCCTTTCTGTCTAGTAGATTATTTTCCCGAAGATTATCTTTTATTTGTAGACGAAAGCCATGTGACAATCCCACAAATATCGGGAATGTATGGAGGTGACCGATCCCGTAAAACCAATCTAGTCGAATATGGTTTCCGCCTACCTTCAGCACTTGATAACCGCCCACAAAACTTTGGAGAATTTGAAAAGCTACTTAATCAAGTCATTTATGTATCGGCTACACCTGCTGACTACGAGTTAGAACAGTCGGGTGGGGTGATTGTAGAGCAAGTCGTACGCCCAACAGGCTTACTTGATCCACCTATTCAAGTGCGTCCAAGTCTCAATCAAATTGATGACCTGATCGGAGAAATTAACAAACGCATAGAAAGTGATGAACGTATCTTAGTGACAACGCTTACCAAGCGCATGGCTGAAGAACTTGCCAAATACCTCACGCGTCTCAATATACAATGTCGGTATATTCACTCAGAAGTCGATACAATGGAACGGGTAGAGATTATTCGCGACCTTCGATTAGGCGATTTTGATGTGCTGATTGGGGTCAACTTACTACGAGAAGGACTTGATTTACCCGAAGTATCGCTGGTAGCCATCCTTGATGCCGATAAGGAAGGCTTTCTACGAAATGAACGCTCCTTAGTGCAAACGGCAGGACGGGCTGCGCGTAATGCCAATGGCTTGGTCATTATGTATGCCGATAAAATTACCAAATCAATGCAAGCCACCATTGATAGTACTGATCGAAAACGGGAGAAACAGTTAGCCTATAACGAACAACATAATATCACACCTCAAACCGTCTTTAAATCAAAAGAGAAAATCATTGAACAAGCAGGTATCCTGCATATTCGGGGTGAGGGTAATGCCTATATCGAACCCGATCAACAAGGCAATATTGCTGCCGATCCTGTGATCCAATATATGAACCGCCCACAATTGGAAAAAGTTATTGACGAAACTCGAAAGGCAATGCAGAAAGCAGCAAAAGAACTCGATTTCCTCAATGCAGCTCGCCTACGCGATGAAATGTTTGATTTGCAGAAATTAATGAAAGAGAAGTTTGGGAACTAGAGATGAATGTTTTTTTGTAAAAACATCCTTATCATACCGTTACCGCGTTATAGCTTTGTAAAAGC
>JAHDCM010000050.1:3844-12240 GCA_020629895.1 Bacteroidota bacterium | reverse complement strand
CTTATAAACAGCATAAATTGAATGCGAAGCGGTATCATAAGGCTTTGAATGAGCGGGGAATTAAGTAACGGATAAATAATAACTTCCTCTTCTCTAGCTGCCTCTTTGCTAACAATACTACGTTGAAAAGCCTCGCATCTGTTGGCTTGCTATAGGAAGTATGCCTACGTTTTTCGCCTTGTCTTGTTAGCAAATAGGCTAACAATATTTGATCAATTTATTTTTTCATCTTTACTTAGAGGCTGTCTTCTTTTACTTTCCATAATTGCCACCACGGCACATAGGGTTTATCATGATGTTCGTAGTGATAACCGAAGAAATAACAGCTTATAAATGCCCATAAATGATTTTTGGATTGACTGCGCGACTGATGCTGGTTATCGTGTTCGCCACGATGTGGGAGATAAGTACCGAAATAAAAAAGTTGAAGAGTGCTGAGTATAGCGGGAATAATCCAAAAAACAATTAGGTTTTCGGTAGGGAAATAGAGTTTGAGGAGATTGAAGCTGATGGCATAGCCAATGAATTGCCACACAGTCACATAGTTTTTTACAAATTGCAAATACCACACAAAGAAATTTCCTTCGTAATAATCGGGATCATCATCGGTATGTACATGGCGGTGGTGTTTGTGGTGTTCAGTGTAGAGGGTGGTGTAGGGAAAGAACGCGTATAAAAAAGTGCAGAGCTTTCCGATACGATCATTCCAAGTTTTATGATGAGGAGCAATGGTGCCATGCATGGCATCATGGGCAGTAATGAATAAACCTGTAAATAGGTGGGTTTGAAGGAGAAAAAGAAGGTAGGTGATTGGCGATGCCCAACTTAGTTTGACGTGTAAAGCAATGGAAAGGTTGAGCAACCAACAGGCGACGACGATGCTTGCGATAAGGATTCCTTTGTTGTGAGTAGCTGATATAGACATAAAACTCAGGATTTTTTGGTTAGTTGATATATTCATGAGGGAGCAAAACCTAAGATGAAGAAAAAGAGAAAAAGGGTAATATATAAGATGGGGGCGACTTTATTTTCTTTTTGGAATGGGAGGTAGTAGTAGGTAAGGAGTAAACCTAGTGAAATGAGATACCATGCGAGGTAGTTTTGAAGCGGAATATGTTCACTATGCCATTCCCAAAACCCCATTTTAATAGCAACTGGTTCGATGACATAGTCAATAGCTACCATAAGTGTAGCTGCAAGGGCGGCTTTTAGTGGCTTGGAGAAAGGAAGTCGTAAGCCAATGACCCCACAACAGTAAATACACAATAGCCAATTGACACCAATCATTAAAGGAACCTCCATGAATTTAATGCCTAGCACCTCGCCATAGTGATAGCCTCCAAAAATAGCCCCCGTTTTAACACCTAAAATTTCAAAAAACATACCCACACAAAAACAGAGGGCAGCGAAAAAATAAAAGGAACGATTCCAATCGCTATGATTCCATAATAGGAGAATATTCGAAAGGAGTAGCGTAAAGGGAGTAGCTAGTAAAAACAGCTCGCGTGTAGGTGGATAGGCTAGGAAGGGTAAACCAGCTATGTGGAATAGAAGGATGGTAAAAATACTCCACTTTTTTCGTTGATATGGAGCAATATCTTGTGTAAAAGCTGCTAAAAAACTCATTTTCGTTGGTCTCTTATTTCTTTCAATACTTTCAAATATTCTTCTTCGGTAGCTGTCCAGTCTTCAAAAATAGGAATCCAAGATTGCTTCGTTTTCCTTCTAAATTTAAGCCTATCTTCTTCAGAAGGTTCTGTATTTGCCCCATTAAGCATATAGTAAGGCGCAAAGATATTTAGGTGATCCATTTGTAAGCCCGCACTTTTTCCCTGATCATTGAGATAATCGTGTACCGCATACACATAGGACAGTCGCTTATACAACTTTGCCTCTATGTGTTTTTTAAACACATCTCCTTCCGCTAATTTCCAAGCCTCTTTCATAATCGCTGGAGGGCGAAGCACCACATTGGTTTCTAAAGGCTTTTCTCTAAGTGATTGTAATAGGTTGAGGTGATAGGGTAATATCACTTCTAATTCAGTAATATTCGCATCTATTTCTTCATAAATACCTTCCAAGTGACGTTTAGCAGCATTTTTTTCTTGCCGCGTTTCATTCCATGAGTTGAGCCAAAATGCCAGTAACACACTAAAGGTAATTAACAGACATTCAGAAATGATTTTTTTTAGGTTCATTGTTTTGAATTTTGGGTATCTTTTATTCGAATACTTCTTTCAAAATAGCAATAGATTTTATTTCTTTGAAGTTTTCGGAGTGGAGGCGATAATAATTTAACAATACTTGTAGTAACTCCTCCCGTTCTAAACGACTTGTTGCTACTTCTTGACTACTTACCACATCCGCTTCTATCAATAATGCCAGTTTACGGCTCAAGGGCATATCCACAAAGAAGCTATGTGGTGGACGCTCCCTACAAAAGCACCCTTCACGCATGTCAAAATACGTATTTTTTCTTTGATGGAAATTAGCTTGCGGACGAAATCCAAGCCATTGACTCAACTGCAACAAAAAACTAAGGGGAAAGTTACGCACTTTAGTACTCTCTTGATCCAGCCATTGAATATTATGAAATAAAAATTCAAATAAAGGTACATTCGCTTCTTCTTCTTTAATGGTTTTATGCAGCACTTCTGTCATAAACAAGGCCACAGTACTTTTGGTAATTTTAAAGGGGATGGATTGAAAGGTATAGGCAAATTTTATTTCTTTGGTGCGCTGGATATTTTTTTGATTGCGGTGATAGACCACCATTTCGAGTAAACTTAATGGCTGTAACATGGCTGCTTGAGTACGTGCTTTTCCTTTTCGCACTCCATTTATAATGTACGATTGCATCCCTAACTTTTCAGTATAGATACGAGCTATAAGGCTTGTGTCTCCGTATTTTACTGTATTGATAACAATGCCACGAGTGGGTATTAACATAACTTAGATTGATCTATTTCTTCTTCACTTACCTAAATCCAATCATTAAGGTAAAACAAAAAGCATAAATCAGCAATATAAGAATCGCAAAAACTGCAAATGCAATTCCTCCACTCATTGCTACTAACGCCAAGATCATTCCCGCAATCCCCCCAAATATGGCAAATTGGATACGTCCTCTCTTAAACTCAATTGCAAAATAAGAAAGTCCGAAGAGCATACTTACTAAAATGCCAACAATGACTCCAAAACTAGTCATTACAGAGCCGCCAAACACATTCAAACCGAGAATAGCAGTGATCAAAATGCCATTCATGATCAAAAAGAAATTCGATTGTTTTATCTCAGCCTCGGTTAGTAAATATTTGTAACGTTTATGGCGACGCAAAAAGGTATTAAATAACACCCCACAATACCAATTAATCATCAGGTATAAGGTACCAAATCCGCCCCAGAGTAAAACCCCTTTCCAACATAAAACAGCAATTATCACTCGCACAGGTGTCCACTCAACGTTGTACCGATTAAAGGAACGCGCGACAAAGAAACGGGTAAATACATTTTTCTTTTGTAATATTTCTAATAAGGTAGCTTTAGCAAAGGCATCATTGGGGTCTTGTCGCAATGCTTCAAAAGCTTCCGCTTCTGCTTGCTTTCGAGTAGTAGAAGATTGTCCTAGTATTTTTGATTGTAATGCTAATAAGGTAGGATCATTGGGAGCTAGTGCCAATCCGCGTTCTAGATAATGAAAACTCGCCTTTTTATCTCCTTTTGCAATAGACAAGTTGGCCAATTGAGTTAATACGTCTACATCTTCTGGATCGTACTGTTCGGCCACTTTCAGATGCTCCAAAGCCTTTTTATACTTATCCTTATCAATATACAAAGACGCCAGATGCACTAAATACTTTACCCTAGTAGGCTCCAATCGCAATGCTGCTTCAATATGTTGAAAGGCGGGATTAAATTTTTCCTGTAACTGACAGATAAAAGAATAGAGATACAGTATTTCTGAACGATTAGGATCTTCTTGCAAACCCAACTGCACGTAGCGTTCTGCTTCTTCTAAATGATTCAAGTTGATATGACATATCACTAAACGAAGATAAACCTCTATCAACATAGTGCGTTCTCCTAAACAGCCCATTAAGATACTAACCGCAGGCTGGTATCGCCCCATATCAATCAATGCTTGGGCTTTTTCTAGTTTTGCAAATTGGGTCATTGTATTTATTTTGCTAGTTAACCATCACTCGCATACAACATCTTTATATGCCTTTATTCACCTCGCACTACTACCAACTTCGTCACATAAGTATCCGTTCCATCTTGGTTAACACTAAACACCAAATACACACCCGTACTAGCCCTACGTCCCGTATAATCCGCACCATCCCAAATAGCTTGCCCTCCATTTGCCTGTGTTTCATATACCAAGTTACCGCTTACATCGGTAATTTTCACAAAGGCATTTCTAGCTAGTCCCTTGATTGCAATATCGCCAGTATAATCAGGGCGTACAGGATTCGGATAAGCAACGACATCACTATGTGCCTGTTCTGCTAATAAAGCATCACCTTGATAAGCAATAACCCCCTGATCGGTACCAATAAATACCTCTCCTGTCTGCCCATCAATCGTAAGTGCCGTAATCACATTTGACAACAAAGGACTATTATCCTTATTAAAATAAGCGAGTGTTTCTTCTCCATCAGCCGACATCAACCAAACACCTGTCGTAGTCCCAATCCACTTACGGTTGGCTGCGTCCACTGCCATAGCCGTGATATTATTATCGCGCAAAAGGTAAATACTACGCCCATCAATATTAAAACGAGAAGCACTACAACCATCTGTAAAAACACTACTAGGACAATAAAACACTGTTACACCATCATCAGTACCTACCCAAATAAACCCATCCCAATCCAAAGCCAAACAGTTCACTTTATTAGAAGGCAAGCCATTGGCAGTGGTCATTAACAAATAATCGGCATCTCGTGTACTCGCCAAATCTTCTCCATTGCGCATCACCAAAATACCCGCCCCATTGACAATCATCCATTTCTGGTCATAAAAATCCGCTATGATGCCATATAAAGAAGACCTTGAAATAGTTGGTTCATAGGCGTACCAATTTCCTTCAGGCGTTTTTACAGAAATAGGTTGAGCCGCTAAGGTATTAGTGACCCACAAATTACGCCCTCTATCCAATACCATACTACTCACCCGATACTGTCCCTCCACATCTCCTACTGCCGATCCGAGTGTGCTATTCGTACCATCCCAAAGCAAAAAATCACTTCCATCATATTCTAATACACCTCCACCATAAGAAGAAACATACACCTTGTTTCCATTTACATCAGGCAAAATCTGCGTGAAGTCTTGTAGGTCATTATCTTTTATAATGGGTGTATTGACACCTCTAAAATCTCGCCACTCCCCATTTTCATATAAAAAGAATCCTGCCCTAGAACGTTGGTAATCCAAATCGGACTTAAAACCTCCAGAGGCAACCCAAAGTTGATTATTTCTTGCCGACATACTGAAGACGGCATTATTATAAGGGCCTTCGGGTAAAATGAGACTTGGTGAACCCGATCCCTCAAATCGTAGTAAACCTCGCCAAAAATCAGCGACCCACACAATTCCAGATGCATCTACCAAAGCAGCTTGTGGGCGAAAAATGCCTTGTGTATATTCTTGTTCTTCAAAACTACCATCCGAACGAGGAGTCAATACACTTACCTTGCCACTTGTTGCCTCCCCTACTACCAAACTTCCCTCCATTTCTGCTAGTGCTAAATGTCCGTGACTTACGGTTAAAGAACGTACCAACCATCCTTCTTCACCATGTATAGGCATCCAATCATCTGCTTGCCGCTCATACAACCCTTCTTCTACTACTGTATAAATCCGATTGTTTAAAACAACTACCTTTGTAGCCCTACCACTAGGCAAATCGGTAACTTGTGTCCAATTATTAAAATTCGCCAAATTAGGGTTTGCGCTATCTGCCCTAAACAAACCTTGTTCGGTTGCGACCCAAAGTTCCTCCCCCAAAATAGTCACTTGATACGCAGCAACAGCACTCCCATCCATACTCACCTTATAAGTATCTACTATTTCCTGCGCCTCCACATCCAATACCACCACCCCAAAGCTAGTAGCGATATACAATCGCTCCTCTAAAAAATAAGTGTCATAAATTTCAGCACCTAAAATATTGGCCCGCTTGATATCTGTGATAGGGGTAATTTGCCCATTTTCATATAAATCAATAATACCACTTTTATAAATGACCACTGTCACTCCCAATGCGTCCTGATGATCTACGGCAACAATATTCATCTCCGAAAAGCCTCCCACCCGTGTAAAAGTTTCAATAGAACTATCATCTCGATCATAAGCAAACATAGAAAGTTCTGTTCCTACAAACACACGACGACCAATCTCTGTAATACACTGCGCCTGCTGAAAAGGAATATACGTTTTCCAAGTACCTAAAGGACGGTTTTGACTATATACCAATGACCCTAAGCAAAAGAATAAGCCAGCAATTAAAAACACCAATTTTATAAATTGCTTCATAGAATAAAGATAAGATTTTTAACAATTTCGAAAATCTTCTTAAAAGATGTGATATTCGTCTCATGCGTTGTTTCATCAGACATGTAAATCTACAATGATAATAAAAGATACTGTTTAGTTAACTATTTTTTTTGTTACTTTGTAGGTCTTTTTTTTTTTCCAGAAAAAACGAGTTCATGGAATTTATTATCATAGTTATATTTCTGATTGGGTACTTGATGATCACACTCGAACACCCTCTCAAAATCAATAAAGCTGCCCCTGCCCTTTTGTTAGGCGTACTCTGTTGGGCTGTTTTCGCACTCTTTCATGGTGATTATCACCATGTTGAACATGAACTCAATCACCACCTTCCCGAAATTGTAGGTATCCTCTTTTTCCTGATGGGTGCCATGACTATTGTCGAAATAATAGACATTCACGACGGATTTAGGATCATAACTAGTAAAATAACGACGCGTAATAAAGCCAAATTATTGGGAATTATCTGCGTACTGACCTTCTTTATGTCGGCAGCCCTCGATAATTTAACAACCGCCATTGTGATGGCCTCCTTACTACGCAAACTCCTTGATAGTAAACAAGATCGACTCGTCTTTGCCAGTATGGTCGTCATATCCGCCAACGCAGGTGGGGCCTGGTCTCCCATCGGTGATGTTACCACAACTATGCTCTGGATCGAAGACTGTGTCACTACTGGACAAGTAATTATTCAGCTAATTATACCGAGTATTGTTTGTATGGTTGTTCCCTTATTTATTGTTGCACGCAGCATGAAAGGCGAATTCCCTCCTATTGAATTTAATACCGAATTCCGCACCACACCAGGTGAACGTATGCTTGTATTAATTGCAGGGGTATCTAGTTTGATCTTTGTACCTATCTTCAAAATTGTTACCCACCTACCTCCTTTTATGGGCATGTTCCTCAGCTTAGGCTTTATGTGGGCACTTACCGAAATGTTGCATCGTAGTAAAACCCATGACGAAAGTGCTAAATTTTCACCCATACACGCCCTCTCTAAAATTGATACTGCTAGTATCTTATTTTTCTTTGGTATCCTAGCAGGGGTTTCCGTACTTTCCTCTATTGGCACACTACAAACAGTTGCCCAATTTCTAGACAATACAATAGGAAACAAAGATGTTATTGTCCTCATTATCGGTGCCTTATCTTCTATTGTTGACAATGTTCCACTCGTAAAAGGAGCTATCGAAATGTATGACCTAACACCTGGTGACCCCTACCTCATGACCGATGGAAAATTATGGGAGTTTCTCGCTTATTGTGCAGGAACAGGAGGAAGTATGTTAATTATTGGTTCTGCTGCTGGAGTAGCAATTATGGGAATCGAAAAAATCGAATTTTTCTGGTATTTTAAGAAATTCTCTTGGTTAGCTTTAGTTGGTTACCTAGCAGGTGCCGCTGTCTACCTATTGATGTACCCCATTATGCACTAGTTCATTGATTCGCTCTTTAAAATGACTTTGGGCGTGTCCCTTTTTCGCCTCGCCTGTTAATGCGTAAACGCATCGACAGGCGAGGCGAAAAAGGGTCGGGCTATCCGCTTGTAGTTGCCTCATAGCAATAGGGTTCCGCTAGGCTTCAGTGCGTCTTCACTCCATCGTTCAGCCACCCTTCAGCAAGCGTCACACCTATTCTATTTCGCCAAGCTACCGCTACTATCCCTCACGCGAAAGACGACGGAACGGTTTACGATTAAATATCCGACGTTACGTACTAACGCGAGGCGCAAAATCTTACACCTCTACGATAAATCATTCAATCGCCTTTTCACCGCACATCGCACAATTTTTCGTTTAATCGTTCAATTGCCAGACAAAAACATAAAT
>JAHDCM010000050.1:0-3744 GCA_020629895.1 Bacteroidota bacterium | reverse complement strand
CGCACATCGCACAATTTTTCGTTTAATCGTTCAATTGCCAGACAAAAACATAAATATCATGAAAAAACTAGTACTTATTACCTCCCTTATTTTCTTTACCACAACGCTCTTCGCACAATACGAACATCCTACCTGTAATGAAACCCGTTACCTAGAAGCCACTTATGAAGTGAGTGAACCAGTGACAGTTAAATTTGGAGAGAATACTACCTTTGGTGGGGAATTCCAAGAACTATTTATGGATGTGTACGAACCTGTTGGAGATGAGGACACCGAAAAACGCCCTGTAATGATGATCGCTTTTGGTGGTGCCTATATTCAGGGAGATCGTGGACAAGTACAGTTTATGTGTGAGCATTATGCCAGCACAGGTTTTGTAGCAGTGGCTATCGACTACCGTATTTATGATGGTTTCCCCAACATTCCCGACTCATTGGATATGCTAGATGTAGTGGTCAAATCAGTACACGATATGCGTGCTGCTGTCCGCTTCTTACGCCATGATGCAGATAATGGCAATCAATTCCGTATTGATCCAGACTATATCATTGCTGGTGGGCTTTCGGCTGGTGCGATCACCGCCCTACACCACGCCTATCTCGATTTAGATGATGATCCTGCCCCAACTTATATCCTAGAAGCAGTAGAAGCGAATGGAGGCGTAGAAGGAACTTCTGGTAGTGAGGAGGCACTCGCCTACTCTTCTGAAATACAGGGTGTATTGAGTTTGCTAGGCGGACTACACAAACCCACCTGGATTACTCCCGATGAACCAATCGTATTTAGTATGCATGGCACCGAAGATGATATTGTTTCTTATGGAGAAGGCTTCGCAGGATTTGAATTAGCAGGACAAATAGTGGGGATGTCCATTTTTGGTAGTGGCGCACTTCATCCTTATTTAGATGATATTGGACTTGCCAACGAACTCATTACCGTAGAAGGTGGTGGGCATGGTGGTTTTATTGGAAATGCCGAATGGCGCGATAGTTTATATCAATCTTCTGGTCGTTTCTTCTACGAACATCTACTTTGCCCTACGGCAGTTGTAGGTATTGCCAATGAGGCACTTGCCCCTCAAATTACCACTTATCCCAATCCTACAAGTGATTTACTACACATTAAAATGCCTGATGCTACCGCTAATTATTTAATGGTATATGATGCACTAGGACGTATAGTTGCTCAATACAATAACCTTAGTCCTTATCAAACCATCATACTGAATAGCCAAGCACTTAGTACAGGTACCTATTTCTTGCAATTACAATACACCGATGGCAAGGAAACAGTCAAGCAATTTATAGTCGAATAGTAGGCAAACTCATACCTTCTTCTGATAGATGTTGAACTAAAAAAGGATCATTTATTGTTGGTACAGATGGATTAAAGGATTCGAAGAACTATTCCTCATTTAATTTTTATCCATGAATGTATCAACAATCCTAATAGGCATTGTATCTACTATTATACTTATTATCCTATTTATAGCCTTTAAAGTATGGCAATTATCAACGATGGATTTTGGCTATGTTACTAAAGGAAATGAGGCGTACTATTATGATATGTCCAAAATAGAATACCTACGTGTACACAAAACAAAATTAGAAAATGTAGACCTTAGTACTTTGAAAGAAATAGAAAACCTATATGCAGCAGATGCCAATCAGGTTTATTGTGAAGGTCATATATTGGTAGGTGCTAATCCAAAGACGATTGAAAAAATGGATTATGCCTTATACAGAGATGGGAATACGGTTTATTATATGCATGTAAAAGTGAGTGACGACTTTCCTAACTTCAAACATGATGGTATTTATTCTTGGGATCATTCGAAGGTCTTTTATGCTACAAATGAGCTAAAAGAAGCAGACGCTAAAAGCTTTGAATCACTAGACGATGTCATGATGTTTTTTGCCAAAGACAAAGACCATATTTATTTCAGAGGAGCGATTCTTGAAGCAGCGCATAGCCCCTCTTTTGAAAAATTAGGTAATGTTTACTGGAAAGATAAAAACGCGGTGTACTATGGTGAGGAAAAAATACCGCAAGCCGATCCCACTACTTTTAAGTTGGTAGATGAAGATAAGGATGGAAATATAATCGCTAAAGATAAGCGGCATACTTATATTAATGGAACGATTAGCGATTGACGATGGAACGATTTATCGTAGAGGCGCAAAAGATTGCGCCTCGCGTCAGTACGTAGCGTTGGACGTTTAATCGTAAATCGTCGCACGTCGCACGATCTACTGCGTGAGGGATAGTAGTGGTAGCTTGACGAAACAGAAGCCTTGTGAAGCTACGACTAGCAGGGCTGACGAAGGAAGACACTGCTAGACGAATAGCTGAACAGGCTTGTGTAAGACAACTACAAACGGATAGCCCGACCTTTTTTCGCCTCGTGTCTGTCGAGGCGTTTACACATTGATGGGCCAGGCGAAAAAAGGACACGCCCAACATAATTGAATGAATCATTTCGTTGTATAACCAATTAACATGATTAGCTACTGGGAACGCTCCTCTTTTTTACACTATGACCACCTCATTATAGGTAGTGGTATTGTCGGTTTATCGACTGCTATTTCGCTACAAGAAAAATACCCTCAACAGCGTATCGCAGTACTAGAACGCGGCATCTTCCCAACTGGAGCCAGCACCAAAAATGCCGGATTTGCTTGCATTGGGAGTCTCACCGAAATCTTAGACGATTTAACCCATTTATCGGAAGAAGAGGTTCTTGCCTTAGTCAAACGGCGAAGAGATGGATTAGCTACTTTGCGCCAACGATTGGGAGATGCAGCAATTGAGTATTTGGAATGTGGGAGTTATGAAATTATTGGCGAAAAGGAGCTTCCTGCATTAGAAGAATTGGAACGTGTAAATGCCTTGTTAAAACCGATGCTAGGACAGCATGCATTTAGTTTGTGTAATGAAAAAATTGATTCTTTTGGCTTTGCTCCCTCTTTTACTAAGTCCTTGATTTTGAACCATTGTGAAGGGCAAATTCACACGGGAAAGATGATGCAGTCTTTACTAACAAAAGCCCGAAAAATAGGGATACAAATATTAACAGGTGTAACAGTCAGCGGTTTTGAAGCGCAAGAAAAAAAGGTCGCCATACTAGCTCATCCTACTGGAAATCCGACTTTGATTTATCGTTTCTCGGCAGCTAATTTAATGATCTGCACCAATGCATTTACCCCCCAACTTTTGCCCGAAATAGACCTTCAAGCAGGGCGCGGGCAAGTACTTGTTACCTACCCTATTCCTTCTCTACCCTTCGAGGGAATTTTTCATTTTGATGCAGGTTATTTTTACTTTCGCAATCATGGGAAACGGGTCATTTTTGGAGGCGGAAGAAACCTCGACTTTGAAGGAGAAAAAAGCACGGATTTACAAACAACCGACTTGATTATAAATGCCTTAAAAGAGCGTTTAACACAACATATTTTGCCCAATACTCCCTTTGAAATAGATATGTGTTGGGCAGGTATTATGGGCTTTGGCAAGACGAAAGTTCCCATTGTAAAAAAGCTTGATGATCGTGTTGCCATTGGCGTCCGCATGGGCGGCATGGGCGTTGCGATTGGCAGTTTGATAGGAACGGAGTTGGCCGATTTATTTTGATAATAAGTCGATAGCCTTTTGTAATTGACTATCGCTTTGTCCTAACTTGTCTTGTAAAGTATTAGCTACTTCAATATCGGGCTTCACTCCATGCCCATCGTACATGGCTCCATT
>JAHDCM010000049.1 GCA_020629895.1 Bacteroidota bacterium | reverse complement strand
AATCGAACGGTTTATGGTTAAACGCCGAATCGAAAGGCTTATGGTTAAACGCCTAACGAAGCTTCCGTCAGCGTCTTATTCTTCTTTACTAATAAGGTAAGGCAAATTAAAATAAATAAATCCACCGCTTGCGGACGCACAGGCTAGAGGCGAGTAAAGTGGTGGATTTATTTATTTTAGTTTGCCTAAGTAAGATTTATAGTAACTTATTGATAAGCTCTTCGATAGAAATTCCCTCAGCTTCAGCTTTAAAGTTTTTAACGATCCGATGACGGAGGATGGGTTCGGCAACCGCTTTTACATCTTCAATATCAGGAGAGTATTTACCACTAATAGCGGCATGACACTTAGCACCAATCACTAAATATTGCGAAGCACGTGGGCCAGCTCCCCAAGAAAGATAATTGTTAACAAAGTCAGGGGTCATACTCGTGTTAGGGCGTGTCTTACTCGCCAATCTAACGGCATATTCGAGTACATTATCAGAGATAGGGATTTTACGAACAAGGTCTTGGAAGGCTCGAATTTCCTTTCCTCCAAGAATTTTATTGGGAGTGATAAATTTATTCGTTGTCGTGCTTTTAACTACTTTTACTTCTTCATCAAAAGAAGGATAGTTAAGCTTGATATTAAACATGAAGCGGTCGAGTTGCGCTTCAGGAAGTGGGTAAGTACCTTCTTGCTCAATGGGGTTTTGTGTTGCCAAAACGAAGAAAGGGAGGTCTAATTTATGAACAGTTCCCCCCGCAGTAACTGCCCGTTCTTGCATCGCTTCTAATAGAGCCGCTTGTGTTTTAGGAGGTGTACGGTTGATCTCATCCGCCAAAAGGATATTGGCGAAAATAGGTCCTTTCGAAAATTTGAAGTTGCGATTATCATCAAGTATTTCGGCACCTGTAATATCGGAGGGCATGAGATCGGGTGTAAACTGAATGCGTTTGAAGCTTAGGTCTAACACATCAGCAATTGTTTTAACCAATAATGTTTTTGCTAAACCAGGCACCCCTACTAATAGACAGTGTCCATCACAGAATACACAGATCAGTACTTTTTTTACCACCTCGTCTTGTCCTACAATGACTTTAGAGATTTCTTTTCGAAGGTCTTTGTAGGCAGAAGCCAGTGCATTAACTGCTTCCACATCGTTTTTATATTCGGCCATCAGTATTGTATGAAATATTATAAAAGCTTCGCAAAATACAAAATAATAGTCAAGATTAATAATGGGGTGATGCTCAATAAAAGTGCCAGACTACTCTTCAGTTAACCCTTCGTTTGCCCATTTGTTCAACATAGAGCAAGATGCATATTCTTTATCAATCGAAATATAAGTTTTAGGAGCTTTTCTTTCTAGCCATTTTTCCATCGCTTCTTGTTGTTTTCTCGACTCTACAATTTTTTGCATTTTTGCATAGTCATCGTTGAGGTTGGCAAGGTGTGGCTTGGTTCTGTTGACGATATAAAAAATACGGAAGTCTTCTTTCCCATCTTGTTGTCGGAAGCGGACAGGGTCAGAAATTTCACCATTTACCAATTCTTCTATGGCGAAGTAAACTTGTGGGTCTAATTGATCCATTTCGAAAACTCCATCGCCACTGTATTGATTATAGAGGATCCCTCCTGTTTTTTTACCCATTTCGTCTTCAGTATATTTTAGCACTGCCTCACGAAAGGAAATAGTATCTTTTATAATATCGGCACGAATACTATCTAAACGTTGCTCGGCAATTGCCATTTCTTTTTCAGAAGTTTCAGGTTTTATGAGAATATGACGTGCTTTTATTTTTTCTCCTCTGCGTTCTTCGAGCAGGATAATGTGGTAACCAAACTGTGTTTCAATAATATCTGACATTTCGCCAGGATTCAGTTTGAAGGCAGCTCCTTCAAACTCAGGAACCATTTGCCCGCGTGAGAACCAACCTAGATCACCATCTTGTGCTGCTGAGCCTGGATCTTGCGAAAACTTAGCGGCTAAGGCTCCAAATTCAGCTTCTCCACTTTCTACTTGTGCTTTTATTTTATTTAATTGTTCTTTTACCTCTTCTTGCTCAATACGTGAAACTTTTGGTTTCACGATTATTTCCATAATTTCTACTTCGGCATTCAGGTAGGGGATGCTGTCAGTCGGGATGCTGTTATAAAATTCACGCACTTCAGAAGGAGTTACTTTTATATTCCCTACAATTTGAGATTGCATTCGACGGGCGAGTAGTTGATCTTTGATATCGCCTCTGAGTTCTTCTTTTAGTTGTAATACGGTTTTACCATAGTATTCTTCAAGGCGGCCTACGTCGCCATTAAAGAGTTGGATATAGTATTGCATTCGGTTGTCAAGTTCACCTTGTACTTCTTCTTCTCCTACTACTAAGCTATCCAGCTGTGCATGTGTAATAAACATTTTTTCTAGGAGCATCTGGTCAAGAATTTGACATTCGACATTCTCGTTTTCAACTCCCTGCATTTGAGCTTGTATGGCTTGAATTTCTACTTCTGAGCGCAATACAATATTCTTTCCGACAACTGCTATAATTTCATCAAGCAAAACGTCTTCTTGCGCGAGTACGAGTTGGCTGCTTGTTAGGCAGAATAGTGCTAGAATAATACTATATTTTTTCATGGATGAGTTTGATTAATAAATTTCAAAAGCCTCTTTATTGATTGCCTCTTCATAAACATCATCTTTAATTTTTTTAATGAGGTCAATCCGACGTTTATTAACAATTATTTTTGCAATATCTTCTCGCTTATATTCCATAGGAGCTACCTCTCCCTTTAGGCGATAGTCATTGATTTTGACATAAAATTGGGAAAAGTTTTGCTCTGTTTTATAAAAGGAATTTTTTTGTAAAAAACGGGCAGGATCACTTGTTTTTATAGGGATTCGCTGCGTGAAATTAGTGAATAGGTACCACTTTTCTTCAAGTCCGTAATTATTGGCATTTTCTTCACAATAACGTTTTAATGGAGTAAGTTGTTTTTTCTTCAACCACCAAGTGAGCGAATCTTGTTTAGGAGCATTTTTTCCTACAATAACGAATTGTGCTTTTAGTAGGTTGTCTTTGAGACGAAAACTTTCTTTGTGTTGTTCGTAATACGACTTTAATTCCTTTTCTTCAACAATGGTATCTAAATTGCGTTTGGTAAGTTCTTTTTCTAATACAAAGATAACGAGAGATTCTCGATAATCTTCTAACTTTCCTTCAATATCGACTTCCGTGTCAGGAATAATCTCTTCTGCTTTTAAGAGGAGGAGGTTGCGACGAACCCAAGTTTCGACATAATGGTTGACTAGTTCTGTACTATCTGTTTCAGATACATTTTCGCCTATCAACCCTTTTATATCAGAATAATAGAGGTATTTGTTGTGTACCCTTGCAATTATTTCTTCATTATTATTATTTTGATCTTGTAAGTATTGACAAGCAGGGAAGGTGTATAAGCTTACTAGTAGCCATAGGATAGGCTTAAATATGACTAGTTTGCGAATAAAAACTGTGGGGATGATATGGGTGAATGGTTTGATAAGGATATGTCATTGTGTACAAAATGGCAGCAAAGAAAGTTAAGAAGACTTTCTTTACTGCCACCAAAAAAAGTGTAGTAGGAGAGGGGGAGCTTCTCTCTTGATTAAGACTTTGCCTTATATAATGTTTTTAGTGTTTCTTCTTTTACACTAACAGGATATTTTTCTTTTAGTTCTTCGATCCATTGGGCTTCTAGTTGTTTTTGATAATCAGCAACAACAAAACCCTTTGCTTCGGCTAATTTTTTTGGTCCAGCGGGCATTACCTTGTTGATTTGTACCACTGAATAAGAGCCATCTGCATTAGTAATAACTTGCCTTGATTTGGCTTTCCATTTTAATTGTGACAATAATGGATTGTCTCCTTTTTCGTAAGTTCCTTGTCTTATTTTCAATACTTCATTCCCTTTACGACTACCTACATTAAACATTGCTTCTACTTCTTGAATGTCTTTTCCTTCTTTTAAGAGCTTATTTACTTTATCTGCAATTTCTTCAGAAGGACAGTTAATAATCCAAGAATCTACTCTTTCTTTCCATTGATAATTGTCCTTATTTTTATCGAAAAAGCGTTCTAAGCCTGTGGTGTCTTCAGTAGCTCGTTTCCAGATTTTTTGTTCAGTGAGGTCAAATAATAGAGTACCATCTCTAAACTCTTTCATCAGGCGAGCAAAGTCGGGGTGTTTTACCTCCAATTGGCTTTCTTCTGCTTCAAGTAGTTTTTGTTCAACAAATGTGTTGTACATACTGCTCATTTTGACGGGTACACTTTTAGATTTATTGGTCAGTTGTTCTGATTGGATAAATGCTGCAAAATCTTTTTGTGTATAAACATTTGCCTCTTCATTGGGTAGGGTAATGGTGAACATGGTTTTGTTCATCTCATTAAGATTTTTTACTCGCCATCTTCCGGCAAGGATCGTATTATCTACAAAGGGCATAAAATCTTCAAGACTATTCGATTTTTCAGTAAAAGCGTAATCTGTCTTTAGGCGTTTCAAGAATAATTTTTTAGACACGCGTGAACGACTGTCTTTGGCAATTTTTTTAAGGATACCATCTCTTTCATCTTCATATTCTCCTACTTTTTTCATCCCCTCTAAACGCATAATGTGCCAACCTATTTTTGTTTTAAAAGGTTCTGAAATATCTCCAACCTCTTTAAGTGCAAATGCATTTTCCTCAAATTCTTCTAGCATTTCTCCTGAACCAAACCACTTTAATTTTCCACCATTACGAGCAGTGGTTTTGTCATCCGAGAACTGCTTTGCTAATTGGGGGAATAATTTTTTATCTTTTTCGAGTTGCTTTGCGATATTGGTTATTTGCTCTTTTTTGGTTTTTTGGTCTACTTCTGTATCTTTTTTAGATGTTTTAATTAAGATATGTGAGACTTGTACCATGCCTTGTGCTTTACGAATATCGTCTACTTTTACTAAGTGGTAACCATATTTGGTACGTACTGGTTGTGAAACCTCGCCTTCAGAAGTATTGTAAGCAGCAGATTCAAAGGGATAAACAGTTTGGAAGCACGAAATATAACCTAAATCTCCATTATTATCTTTTACAGAAGGGTCTTGAGAATGTTGTTTCGCTACTTTGGCAAAATCTTCTCCATCCTCTACAATACGTTTTCTTAGATCAGTAATGGTGTTGTAAATCCGTAAGGTATCTTCGGCAGGAGCATTCTCTGGAAGCATTAATAGTAAGTGACTTGTACGTACTTCTTTATTCATGCGATCATAGGCTTCTTCTACGAGTTCTTCGGTTATATTTTTATCAAAAATGTAATTTTTTGAAAGTTGTTTTCGATACATATCTAGTTGTCGAGCAATATCTGGATTGGTATCTAGCCCCATCATTTCGGCTTCCTTTACCTTTAGTTTAAATTTGATGTATAAATCCAAGTATTCATCGACAGATTTTTGAGAATATAAATTCCCATCTTGAGAGTTTTGTTTTTCATAAACATACGCAAATTCAGAAACTTTAACTTCTTCTTTGCCAAATGTAAATAAAACAGGATCATCGTTTTCTAGTGTATTATTAAGTGTGGAATGGGACATGGGCCAATTGGCAAATGCACCAAGATAGCTTACTAATAATACAATTAACAGTATCGGCTTTTTCATAATATCTATATAATGTAATTTCTCTCGTTTAAATTGGTCTTAATTATTTGTTTTTCTTTACAGAACGTACAAATTTAAAGAATTTAATAATAAATTCTATACAATTAATCATTACATCAAAGAAGCTTGGGATAAATAACAAATAGATAAGGCTATCTTAAAATGGGATAAAATCGGAAATGTATAGGGAGGTGAAGGTGTTTTATTAGTTTTATTTAAGAAATCAACTGGCAGCTCTTAGATCAAGTATTATACCAAAATAGTATTTGATGTTTTTTTTAATACAAGATGTTTCAACCAGCCGTATAGTTGTTATTTAAGGTTTTTACTC
Organism: Bacteroidota bacterium; assembly: GCA_020629895.1. Lineage (GTDB taxonomy): Bacteria > Bacteroidota > Bacteroidia > Chitinophagales > UBA2359 > JAHDHP01. Next base: position 6,290 of record JAHDCM010000049.1, on the reverse strand, counting down.
AACGAGCAAACATTGACTTTATCTACTTCCCTACGGTAGTAGTTCACTTTATCCATAATATGATACATCAATTTTAGTCCAAGCCCTCCTTTTTTCTTATTTTGGATACTATCTTTAATGATGTCTTCTGTTTCCCAGTGAGCGTCTTTTTCTTTGGGCAGATAGTTGCCCACATCATAGATTTCGATATCTAATTTGTCGGATGTTAAAATTAATTCTACTTGTAATTCTCTTGATTGATCACAATTGTTTCCATGTATAATTGCATTTGCACAAGCTTCATCAATAGCAAGAATAATTTGATATTTCTCTTTAGAAATAAGGTTGGTTTTCTCTAGGTGAACTGCTACAAATTTTCGGATTTTGTAGAGGTGTTGTTTGGTACATGCTGTTTTGAAGGAGTATTTCATGTGTTTAACAAATTCTTAGCTTCGGTTTCTGTTTTTACGATATTGAAAATATTGTGTAAGCCGAGTAACTCAAATACACCATACACTTCTTCGTTCATCTCAAAAAAGACAAAAGACCCTCGTTGGGCTTTAAAGTCTTCTAAGTACGAGATAAAGACACCTAAACCTGCTGAAGAAATGTAGTTTAGAAGTTTACAATTGATTAGGATGTGGTATTTTTGACCCACATAAGCAGCTTTAATTACATTATCCATTTCGATAGAGGATGCTGCATCTAAATCGCCTTCTATGGCAAGCGTGAGCAGCCCTTCGTTAAAATATTGCCTTATTTCCATTTAAATTTACTTTTATGAGGAGAAAGATATAGTTGCATAAGCGAGTTGTGTTAGCTTGTCTTTGCTCATCGTAAGGTACGATGCTTTTTCTCATCAAAAGTAAAAAAAATGTGCCATTTATTTTAACTATATTATTTATAAATGCTTAATCTTGATCACAAGAACAGCAGTATCATCTGTGTCATTCCTTCCCTTTGTAAACAGGTTAAATTTATCTTGGATTTTTGTTTTTATTTCTGCTGCACTTTGTTGATTATAAGCACGTAAGCAGTTTTTAAGTCGTTCATACCCAAAGGGTTCATTTTTTTCAGAATTGCTCCGCCCTTCAACTAAACCATCGGTATATAATACAATAACATCACCAACGTGTAAATCTACTTGATGAGCTTCTACAAAGTTGGTGTAACTATTATTTCGAATAATTCCTAATCCCATTCCTTCATCTTGAAGATAGCTGACTTCATCTTGCTCGGCATTATAGTAAAGAATAGGACAGTGTCCTGCTCGACTATAGGTAAAGTTTCGAAAGCCAAAATCAAAGGCCAAGTAGATAAGTGTAATAAAGCGATTCTTTTCTAAGCAATTGCTAATAGAATGATTGGCCATGACCAAAAAATTATCGGCAGGTAAGCACAATTGGATTAAGGCTTGAAAAATACCTTTCATTTGTGCCATGTGAAATGCCGCAGCAGCACCTTTGCCCGAAACATCACCAATAACAACAGCCATACTATAATCATCAATCATACTATAATCATAGTAGTCGCCTCCTACATCACGAGCAGATTGATTAAAAGCGGCTATTTCACAATACTCCAGCTTAGGAAAAGAGCTTGGAATAAGAGCTTCTTGCACTTTAGTTGCAATCTCTATTTCCTCTTTATAACGCGCATCTTCAATTGTTTGTTTAATAAGCCTCGTATTCTCAAACGCCAGCTTTGCTTGGTCGATATAACTTTTACACAGATTGATTAAATCTGCATCGAATCCATATACAAAGTCTTTGAGCAGACAGATGACGCCTTTTAGTGAATTGTTTTGGGTGAAAATAGGTAGAACTAACAATGAACGATAGGGCATTTCATTTGTGAAAACATAGCGTCTTTTTTTCAAATCAGGAAAAGAGTAATACCCTCGTTTTGCTTCAATTTGCATTAACTGTTCAAAGCCAATACGTTGACTTAATAGTTGAATATCTACATCTTTGATATTGTTAGTATGTACGATTTCTCCTTTGCCATCTACAATATAAATGTACCAACCCGAATTACTTAGTGTGGTAGCAAAACAAACCTTAAATAAATGATCAAAGGTTTCTCTATCTCCTTCTTTATGTAAAACCTTACTAATTTCCTGATAGCTTTTAATTTCTGACTTTTGTTCCTCAATAACAGAACTAAGTGGGAGATAAAATAGGAGTATTAGAAAGGAGGCAAGATGATAAGCAGAAACGCCCCCAATGACCAAGCCCATAAATACATTGCTTAAAAACATACTTTGATTAATTCCTTGGTCAGTATAAACTCCCAAATCACTATACACATAAAGACCAATAAGGGCCGTATTTATGGTTAGTAAAACAAGTAAAAACAAAAGAATCAACCACTTTTCTTTTCCTTTTAAGAGGGCAATCCATTTTACTCTGAATATTAAGGGTAACAACATGATAGCCCCCATGATATAAAGTAAAATAGGAAAGGTATTGGAAAATGGTACCCCTTTCAAATTGCAAAGAGATGCCAATACAAGTACTACTAATAAACTGTCCCATTGACGAATGATCGTCGTATCTTTACGAATATGCATCAACTTGCGATATATCGTAAAAGTATATAAAAAGAAAAGTAAATAAATATAGGCAGAAAAACGCCTTATAATTACTTCCCATTTATAAGTTAGTAGAATGTCCATTTTGCCTAATACAAATGGAACGATGGCAATGGCAAAGGTAATAATACCAAAGGTCAGTACTTTAGTAAAAATTTGTTCTGCCTCAAAGGTCTGATCATGTTTAGAATGTTGGTTAAAAAACCAAAGGTGGGCGATTAAAGAACAGATAATCAAAAGGCTCAATAAAAATTGTCCCATGTCAGAACTAGCTAGTTCGCCCCATATAAAACCCAATGAAGAAAGCCAATATAAAAGGCTTCCAAGTAATAGATATAACTTATTGGTTCTATTTTGCATGTAGGAATAACAGTTGAGCCGTGATTATAGAAAATGGGAAGTAAAATTACTAAAAAAACAGGTCAGGATGAATCATTTAAGAGAAGTTACTTACTTTTGTAAGTAATGGGAAGAAAACGAAAACAAAAAACAATAGAAGGAGCCACTATTACAGATATGGCTGCCAAAGGAAAAGGTTTTTTCCGACATGATGGAAAAGTCATTTTTGTAGAAGATGGTGTACCTGGCGATGTGGTAGATGTGCGTCTTAAACGTAATAAGCGAGACTATGCGATCGGTGAAATTACGCAACTGCACCAAGCGTCCACATTGCGAGCAAAGCCATTTTGTGCGCATTTTGGTACTTGTGGTGGGTGCAAATGGCAATACCTGCCCTATGACATGCAGTTGCGTTTTAAATCGCAAATTGTAGAGGAGGCTTTCAAACATATAGGGCGATTAACATTTCCCCCCTTAAATCCTATTCTTGGATCAGAACCTAATCGTTATTACCGCAATCGACTTGATTTTTCTTGCTCTAATAAACGCTGGCTTACTACTGAAGAAATTGCAAGTGGGGATGTATTCAATCGCGATGCTATTGGTTTTCATAAACCAGGTATGTTTGATAAAGTAATTGATGTCGAACATTGTTATTTGCAAGGAGGACTGTCGAATGATATACGTAATGCGGTACGTGCCTATGCTATTGAGAAGCAATTAACTTACTATGATGTACGAGAACATCAAGGGTTTTTACGGTCACTCATTATTCGCACCTCTACACTAGATGAACTTATGGTAGTGGTAATGTTTGGAGAAGAAAATGAAGTAGAGAGGGAAGCATTATTGACTTATTTGGCTAGTACTTTTCCTAGTATTACTTCCCTTCAGTATGTAATCAATACCAAGAAAAATGATACCTTTTATGACTTGGATATTGTTGTTTGGAAAGGAAGAGACTATATCTTTGAACAATTAGAGGATAAACGCTACAAAATAAGTCCCAAGTCTTTTTTTCAAACCAACCCTTTTCAAGCAGAAAAACTATACCAACTGGTACGAGAGAAGGCACAATTAAGCGGAAAAGAGATTGTGTATGACTTATATACTGGAACAGGTAGTATCGCTATTTTTATTGCCGCACACTGTCAAAAAGTGGTAGGCATAGAAGAGGTGCCTGCTGCCATTGAAGATGCCCAATTTAATGCCTCGCTTAATAACGTAGATAATACTGTATTTTATGCAGGAGATGTCAAAACATTTCTTGATCCACAATTTATATCAGCTAATGGGACACCTGATTTGCTTATAACCGATCCGCCTCGAGCGGGGATGCATGCCGATGTGGTACAAAAAATATTAGCAATGGCACCACCTCGTATTATTTATGTGAGTTGTAATCCTGCTACCCAAGCACGAGATTTACAACTATTATCTGAAAAGTATCAAATTGAAGAGGTGCAACCCGTAGATATGTTTCCACATACCTATCATGTGGAAAATATAGCTGTTTTAAAAAGAAATGATATTTAATACCATCTACCCATGAGTTTAGCATTACCCGAACAAGTGCTGGAAAGCGTACAATTTGACTTGCGACAGTTTGAAGACCAACTTAAAGCCATTTTACAGTTAGTACTAGAGAAAGAAGTGACGCGTTACCCAATCCTCATTGCTCATCGTGAAGAGGGTTTGGTGATTGGCCGTCCACTTATTCCGCTTGATGTAGAGAAGGCACAATGGGCATTTAATATTTCTCACCTTGAAGAATTTGCCAATCGACGGCTCATTTTGTCTAATAAATTGGGCGAATTTATAAAAAACTATAAAGACCCACGTCAATATATATGTGTGTTTATTGTTTCTGGGCAAAAAGATGGAGGGTTTGTATTCTATCCATATCACGAATAAAATAAAAGCTAGATAAAATATCATTTCTGATATTGCGTTTAAAAAAAGTCATTAATATAGATAGCCTCTTGCCCCCAATTTAAAAAGATTATTTCTATCTTTACAAAGGAACTTACACAATCCCTTAATAATGAGACCATTTAGGTTATTCTATCAAATTGTTTTTTATTAGATACTCCGTCAATATAAAATTAACAGAGTACTAGTTATTTTCACAGTGAAAGCCCCTTTCTAGTGATGTGAAATATGTTCTCTGTTTCTTTGATTGTTAGCTGGTAAATAAGTTGATATATAATCGTTTAAATTGGAATCTCAAGCCTATCAAGAAGCATGCACTTCCTTAAAATACTGAACGTTCTACCATTCCGTTAAAAAAGTAGTGTTTATGAAAAAAATAGTTACTCTGATAGTTCTAATAGCAGCTAGTTATTTTGTAGCTCCAACTATTAGTCAAGCACAAGACATACACTTTTCTCAGTTTTATTCCGCGCCTCTATTATTAAATCCTGCCTTAACAGGTAATACTAATGGAAATGCAAGAATTGGATTGATTTTTAGAAGCCAGTACGCTTCTTTAGCTCCTTATACCACTGTTGGAGCATCGTATGATATGTCTATTTTAGGATGTCAATTGCGAAACGACCATGCTGGCGTTGGTTTGGCGGTATATAATGACCGCTCAGGTGATGGAGGACTTAATAATATTACAGGATTAGTGTCAGCAGCTTTTCACAAAGGTTTAGATAGTGATAATAAATACTTTATCTCTTTGGGTGGGCAAGCAGGCTTTACTCAAAAAAGTATTGATTTTACCCGCTTACTATTTGAGAGCCAAATCATCAATGATACCTTTGATCCTACCATTGCCAATGGTGAGTCGGTAGAAAATAATATTTTTTCCTATTTCGATTTTATAGGAGGAGGTCTCTTATCGGCTGCTCCTAGTCCTAATGCGAATTTTTATGTAGGAGGTTCTTTTCATCACTTTACGAAGCCTATTGAAACCTATTTAGTACCTGAAGTGGCAGATGATCCTGATATTTTAAATCTTCCCTCTCGATTAACAGTACATGGAGGAGGTAGTTTTTTCTTAGGAGAAACAATCAGTCTTTCGCCTAGTATCTTATATATGCAACAAGGTAGTGCGCGTCAAGTCAATTATGGAGCCGCCGTAGGGGTGCATTTTAACCGTAATAGTAATTATGGTAATGGGTCGGCACTATATATAGGGGCTTGGAATAGATGGAATGATGCAATTATTATTACCGTAGGAATTGACTATAACGATCTTAACTTTGGTTTTTCGTATGACGTAAATGTTTCTAATTTAAAAACAGCAACACAAAGCCAAGGAGCAGTTGAATTATCATTAGGATACCGTTTCCGTACAAGTGAATGTGATCGTACTGGTGAATTGCCTTGTCCAAGATTCTAAATATACCTTTCGAAAAAATGCGTAAGGGAT